>NZ_JBJKOD010000003.1:145675-370443 GCF_045765065.1 Winogradskyella sp. 4-2091 | reverse complement strand
TGTAAATTTGATAAATTATTTGCAGAGCAATCTAAATAAATTAAATCGGTATTAAAAAAAAGAAACATACTTGATATATTGTTATTAGAACAATTCAAATATTCTAGTTTTGAATTTCCTGACACATTTAGATTGACTAAATAATTATAGGAACAATCCAGATGGGTTAATTTATTACTATTTGTCATGTTGATATTATTCAGCGCACTAAATGAACAGTCAACATACTCTAAAACAGTGTTATTACTCAAATTTAAGTTAGTGAGTAATACATTATTTCTACAGTCTAAATATTTTATAGCTGTATTTGGACTAAAATCTAAACTAGTGAACAAATTATTGGAACAAATAAGTTTTTCTAAAACTAAATTATTGTAAAGATTTAAATTTGTTATTTGATTGACAGAACAGTTCAATTCTGTTATTCTTAAAAAGGCATCTATACCAGATAGATCACTAATGGATTTACCACTAACATCTATAGCACCTCTGTAGGCCCTAGCTTCAGTATAACTTATTTCTTGATCTTGGTTCGTATTTATTGAGTAATTATTAACTAAAGCATTTTTAAAATTTTGATCTGGTATATTCACATTCTGAGCTGCACAAAAAAATGATAACATTAGAAATTGAAGTAATAGTAAATTGTTTTTCATATTATATTTAGTTTTTTATTTAAAACAAAAATGCCTCGATATCGAGGCATTTTATATGTTTTCTTTCTGAAATAGAGTTCTTTTTTTCTAAAACTATTTCTTTAAGAATTTTAGAGTTGATGCATTTCCGTCTTCACTTATTATTTTAATAAAGTACATCCCATTATTAAACTCTGGTACATCAATTGAAGATGTGTTTTGCACCATAGCTAAGCGTTTACCAGTTATAGAATAGATTTCTAATGTTTTAATCGTTTTATTTGATTCTATTTGTAATACATCCGTTACTGGGTTTGGATAAATTTTAAACGTATTTAGATCAAAATCATCGGTGGATAGCGCAGCACAATCATCACTGTAACTTGTACCAGCATCTTTTCTCCACGTATTATCTGTTGGTGGTGTAAAACCAGCATCTATTTGTATACAACTTAAATTAGAATTACCTAATGCATTCATAACAGATATATTTACATTATTGGTATTAGCTACATTTAATGTAGTTAATTGATTGTTTGCTGCATTTAAATAGTCTAGTCCTATAAGACTAGAAACATCTAATGTTGTAATTTGGTTATCATCAAGCTCTAAGTCTATAAGTAATGGGTTATTAGAAATAACCAAAGTAGTTAATTGATTTTCGGACACATTAAGTATTTCTAAATTAACATTAGCTTGCAAATCAATACTAGTCAATTGGTTATTTTCTAAGGTTAAAAATTCTAACGCCGAGTTTTGATTTATATCAATACTAGATAACGAATTACCGAAAAGCCTTAATTGTGTTAACGCTAAATTATTAGATACATCAATATTTGATAATTGATTATTACCAATACTTAAAAAAGTTAAAGCCGTATTGCTAGAAACATCAATACTAGTTAAGGATAGATTATCCAATAATAAATAAGGAATATTAACAAATGCTTCAATTCCTGTTAAATCTGTAATAGTCACACTACCATTATACCAATTTGCAAGTACTCTACCTGTATATGCACTAGCTTCACTGCATTGTATTTCTCCATCATTATTAGTATCAATAACTCCAACATTTGTTCCTGTAATGCCGATACCATGGTCTAATAGAGCTGCCTTAAAATCTGCATCTGGGATGTTAACAGTACAAGGTGGTATTATTTGACTTAAATCAAACACCTTAACTTGTCCTGTATTTAGGCCATTATCATCAGTATTTATTGCACCAATTGCTATTTTTGAAGCATCATTTGATAATGATAGGTTACTTCCAAAACGATCATTTGCATCAATTCCGTCAATATCCATACCTATTTGCACCCAACTATTAGATTGATTTTGAAATAAACGCACATGACCTGCATCATTTGCACCACCATCATTATTAGTAGCTCCAATAGCTACAATATTACCGTCTGAAGAGATATCAATTACAAAACCAGAAGTATCATTTTGTGCCTCACCATCAATATCACTACCTATTTGACTCCATACATTATTAATGTTTTTAAAAATACGTACATGCCCAGAATCTGTTTCGTTACCATCATTAAATCCTGCACCTATAGCAACTGAAGAGCCATCTGCAGAAATAGCAACATATCCGCTACGGTCACCTGCTGCTTCACCTTCAATATTACCACCTACTTGTGTCCATACATTATTAATATTCTCAAACACACGAACATAACCAGCATCTGTAGCAATGTTATCATTATCGGTAGCTCCAATAGCAATTGTATTCCCATCAGCTGATAACCCTACAGTTCTACCAAATAAATCTCCTGCAAATTCTCCATCTATGCTATTACCAATTTGTACCCAATTACCACTTGTACTTTCAAAAATACGCACACGTCCTCTGTTACCATTATTCCCTACCGCATCTACTGCAAGTATAGTTCCATCAGCAGATAAAGAAACTGATTGACCTGAAAAATCATTTGCCATTTCACCATCTATATCACTACCTATTTGTGTCCAAACATTGTTTATTTTTTCAAAAACACGAACATGACCTGCATTATTGCCACCTCCATCGTTAAGTCCTCCACCTATTGCCACAATAGTTCCATCCGACGATATAGCGACAGAACCACCAAAACCATCTTGTGCATTTTCACCTTGAATATCGCTACCTATTTGAGTCCAAACATTATTAATATTTTCAAAGACACGTGCATGACCAGCATTTAAACCACTGCCATCATTTGATCGTGCTCCTACTATAATAACACTTCCATCTGCAGACATAGCTACAGGACTAGCTGTATCATTAGATCCAACACCATTTATAGCACTACCAATTTGCGTTATTTGCGATATGCATACCGTACTTGTTAATAATGTAAAGAGCAAAAGTAATTTTGTTTTACTCACGAGGCATTTATTGATTAATTGTTCGTGAAGAGGTGTAGTTTTTTTCATAATAAATTTGGTTTTAATTTTAAATGCAAAAATGCCTCAGTGTAGAGGCATTTTATTTGCTTTTTTTCTGAAAGTAGCTTGTTTTTTTCTGAAATTATTCTTTTAAAAACTTTAAACTCGCTATGCTTTCGTCTTCACTATATATTTTGATAAAATACATACCATTATGTAAAGCAGAAACATCAATTCTATTTGTATTCTGCATTACAGTTAATCGCTTACCTGTTACAGAATAAATCTCTAACGCTTTAATAGTTTTGTTTGATTCTATAATTAATATATCATAAGCTGGATTTGGGTAGAGCTTAAAATCTATTACATTATAATCACCAATAGAAAGTGCAGCACAATCATCACTGTAACTGGCAGAAGCGTCTTTGTACCAAATACTAGACGATGGCGTAAAATTAGCATCGATTTGTATACATGTTAAATTTGTATTATTACTTAAATCGGCTGAAACTATTATACTATTATTAGCATTTGCCAAATTTAAGCTGGTAAGATTAGTATTATCGTTTATATAAACTTCTTCTAATAAACTATTTGCAGACAAATCCAATGCTGTTAAAGCGCTATTGTATACTTCTATTAAAGAAAGATTGGTATTATTACTAAGGTCTATGGTTGTAAAATTTGTCGAGACTCTAATGGTAAGCCCCATTAAATTTGCATTTTGACTTAGGTCTAAACTTTGTAGATTATTACCACCTAAAGCAAGAGACGTTAAAACAGAGTTTTGACTGACATCTAAAGTGGATATATTACTATTTTCACTTACTCCTAGATGGCCTAAATTAATGTTTTGAGTAACATCTATGTCAGACAAATTATTATCGCCTACAGCTAACGTTATTAAAGCCGCATTTTGACTTACATCTATTGTTGCTAGGTTATTATTAAACACAATAAGACTTTCAAGACTGGTATTTTGAGTAACGTTTATAGCGGCTATTTGATTCCCTCTTACATTCAATTCTTCTAAAGCAGATAATGCAGATACATCTATACTTGTTATTTGATTATTTCTTAAATTAACTTCTGTTAAAGAAAGATTATTAGTAAATGTAACTGAGGCTAATTGTCCATCACCTATTAGAACGCTCTCTAATGTTGTTAAATCAGAAAGGTCCATTGTCGTTTCATTTCCAGAAAGCATTTGAATATCTCTCAACATTACATTGGACGACAGGTCAATTGTGGTCAGTTGCGAACTATTAAAATTGAGTTCTTCTAGCGCTACTAAATCTGAGATGTCTAATGAGGTAAAAGGTTCATTCCAAACAACAAGGCTTTCAATTTTTGTATTAGAAGATAAGTCGATAGTATTTACACTACTAGCACTTGCTGAAGAAAACCCTAAGCTTGTTATCTCTGTAAATGCTTCTAAACCGGTATAATCTGAAATATCCCCAAACAAACCTGTTAGATTAATGAGACCAGTATATGCAGACGCTTCTGCACATTCTATTTCATTATTATTATTCGTATCTATACCATTGACAGCTAATAGCTCTTCTTTAAGATTAGCATCTGGAATATTTACTGTGCAAACAGTAGGTAATGAAAATACAATATCATCGATACCTATAGAATTGGTTGTATTATTTTGTGTATCTGTAATTAATATATTCTCTACATTAGACCAGTTAGGATTAAAGCCAGATGCATTTACACCTACACTAACTGTTATTGCAGAACCTTGTACATTTGCTCCCGAGGGAGTAAACGTATAACTGTTGGCTGAACCACCACCTACGTCAAATACATTTAGCCCCTGAATATCCACAGGTGATGAAAATGACAAAATCGCTACTGCATCTGGATCTTGATGCGATACAGAGTTACCTGTAGTGCCTTGTTGAAAATCACCAAGAATAACAGGCGAAGGTAAATTAGCACCACTTGAGGTATTTACAGCTGTAAATGTGCAAGTAATACCAGACACCGTTTCAGAAGCAGATGCTACCGAAACACCACCTGATGAAGCGGTTGTTGCTGTATCCCAAGTAAAAGTTTGTGATTTAACAGATAAGCAAATAAACATTAATAAAATACTTAAAAGTAATTTTGTTTTACCCATAAAACATGTATTAATTATATGTTCGTAAAAAAATGTAATTTTCTTCATAATAAATTTGGTTTTTATTTTAAACACAAAAATGCCTCATCACTGAGGCATTTTATTTACTTTTTTTCTGAAAGTCGCTTGTTTATTTCTGAAAATGCTGTATCGTAAATTTTGAGACTCTATTTTAAACTCTTTCTAATATGTAATTACTGTAGTACAGATGTCATTAACTAAACCTGGTGTAGGAAAATCTACTTCTATATCAATTGTTAGTTCATTATCTACTTTAGTTCCTGTACCTGTAAAAACACGATTAGCAACATCTGTATAGTTAATAGAAATTTCATTAGCACTAATTACATCTATCTCTACAACATTACTTATTCCATAACCTAGCAAATTTCTAGTAGACAAGGTTGTTTCATCTATTTTTATAATATCCACATTAAACAAAAACGCATTATTATTATTTGTGCCTTCACAGGCACTTGTTTCAACTAAATCACTTCCTACAAAATTTTCAGCCCAATCTTTATCTTCAGAGTCTTTATCACAAGAGTTAATTAACAAAACGGAAAGGCTTAATAAGGTTAAGTAAACTACTTTTTTCATACTAAATTTGGTTTTAAATTAAAACACAAAAATGCCCCATCATTGAGGCATTTTATTTACTATTTTTCTGAAAGTGATTCGTTTTTTTCTGAAATAAGGTAATCTTAGAAATCTAATAGTAATCGACTTACTTTTTTATTAAAATTATTCTCATTTAAACCAATTAATTGGTTTGTAGCTTTTAAAAAATTTCTTAATCGATCCTCTCGACCTGCATTAATAAGCTCAAGAATTCCTTTACTTCCTTTTTGTAGTGTTACTTCATTTGCAATAATTGCTGCTAATACAGAACGTACAGAAACTTCTGAAGCTATATGATTAAATAGTTTAGTATCTTCTTTAAACAATTGTAATAAACTCATATTTGAATGTTGCTTTAGATGTTTTTTTAGAGCTAACACTAATCGTTTTTGTGTAATCATCTCTCCAAACGCATCTGTATAATATGCGTTTCCCCATAAATACGCCAAACCTTCTTCGGCTATCCAATTTCTGTCCTCGCTTTTATTTACTTTACCTGAATAGTAATGTAACATATCATGTGAAAAATCTTCGTTATGCATTAGGGAAAAAATAGTAGTATCTACTACTCCATAACCATCACGATACAAACCATTATCATTTACCGAATAATTAACACCTCTTAATTGAAGTATCTCTTGATAATTGTTACACATATACATTGTAAGTGTTTCTGGTTTTAAACCAAACTTATTAGCAATATGAGTGTTTTTTTCATTGAACAGATTAGCACGGTTAACATTCAAATCATTACGATAATGATACGTGATATTTCCAATTTTTTTAATCTTCCAATTCTCTGTTTCTATTTTTAAGGGTATTGAAAATTTAAAACCTTCTTTAGCTTCTTTAGCTATTAATGTTATACTGTATAATAATGTTGGTGATTTTTGAGGTCTAGATAAAAAACCATTAATTACTATTTTAGAACTTTCGCTAGCAATAGAATACACATTACTGAGTTGATGCGATACTATTTTTGTACTATCGCCTTTAAACTGCTTATGATATCCCTTAATTACATTTAGTGTTTTAGTTGTTAATACAATTTGATCTTGCATTAAAAACTGGTCTAAACCCTTATCTTCATTTAGATTTGAAAACAAATTATCTAACGACGTTGTTAACGTATTCACCAAAACAGAGTCCTTAGGGAATCTTAAATACGTAGGTTTCTCAATAATAATCTGCGCAGAGCATATAGATGATACTAGAAAAACGATTAATAATGTGTGTAATTTACTCATATTCAAAAAAATTAAAATACAAAAGCCTATGTTTTACCACAGGCCATTGACTTCTAACCAAAAACAAAAAAAACAGTTATTTAATTTATTGTTACTGATGAACCGCATGCTGTATCAGCAGTATAGAATTTTGTGCCAGGTGTGCGATTTTCATCAATAAAATAATAATACATATCTGAACTACAACTTATAGATCGAGAATGCCCATTATCAATACCTGTTGTAATATGAGCATTTTTACTTGAGCCCACCCATATCCTTCTACCTGTTTTGTTATGAACAGTCATTACTTTATTATTTTTATACCATTTGTTAAATGCTAACATACGTTGATGTTCAGGGCTATTAAAAATATCATCATTGTATTTTTTCATAGCCTTATCCATCAACACACGCGTATCTGCAATATGTTTTTTTAACTTTACGTTTTTAGGATCTTTAATCCAAGTAGCATATTGACTCTTTTGCTGAGCTGTTGCCTTGTTTAAATATGGTTGTAATACTTCTGCTTTTAATTTTTTAATTTTTTCTTCGCTACCAGTACTTCCTTCTTTTAATCCTTGTTTCAATTTTTTAAAGAAACCACCTTTTTTCTTCTTTTTTGTTTTCTCACCACTATCTTTTGTAGTTGTTTCTGGAAATTTAAGAATAAATCGTACTGAATAATCGTCTTTACTTTTCCAATCAGAAAGAAAAAACAAATAGTCATCTACAAATACAAACCTCTCATCACCAACACTTTTTCCTTCTCTAACCACATAGCCTACCGCTTTTTGTAATTTTCCATTGCCTTCATAATTACTTTGCATATAAGTCACAGGAAACGCAGTATCGTCTGCAAATAGCCTAATTACTGTATTTCTTGTAGACTCGGCAGCATGGTTTGGGTATTTTTTAAATGATATTTCAAAATGATCATTTGGTCTACTTTTATCCATTTGGATATCTGTAATAGTCATTACACCACCATGACTCTTATATTTATCTGCAATAATTTTGTAATCGCCTTTGTAAACAGTATTTTTAATAATTTCGCTTTGATGTTTTACATCTTGTGCTTGTATACATATTGTAAGCAGAAAAATCCAGATTGTAAATAAGTTTATTGTTTTCATTTTTTATTAAAATTTATATTTCAAACAAAAATGCCTCATAACTGAGGCATTGTATTGGATTTATTTCTGAAAACACTATTTTTTTTTCTAAAGTATTTTAAGTGTTAAAAACTTGATTGATTACGGTCATAAATTCATCTCGCTTATCTTTAGATATAGGAATTGTCTTACTATTGGTCATTATTAAATGATAACCATCCTTTTTAGAAAGCTCTTTAATATGTTTTAAATTCACTAAATAAGAACGGTGTGGTTTATAAAAAATAGAAAGATTACTCAATTGTTCTACAAAGTGTTTTAAAGGTTTACAAATTAACTCAGACTCACCATTATCTAAATAGACTTTGGTATACATTCCATCTGCTTCAAAAAGTAAAATATCATCGTGCGAAATAAAAATGACCCCTTTAGGTATTTCTAAGGCTATTTTATTTAATGCTAACTGATTAAACGCTTTCTTTAGATCCTTTAACTGATGATTAATTGTTTGTCCTTTAAGAACGGTTATTGCTTTTTCTGTTGCAGCTTTAAGTTCTTCTACAGCAATTGGTTTTAACAAATAATCTATAGCAGATAACTTAAAGGCATCTACCGCATATTGGTTATAAGCTGTAGTAAATATAATTTGAAAATTAACAGGTGTATCTTCTAATAATTCTAAAATTTGAAGCCCAGAATATTTTGGCATTTCTATATCAAGATACACAATATCTAACTTTTCAGACTTAATAATTTCTACACCTGCTTCTAAATCTGAAGCCTGTAAAATAGTTTTGATATCCGGACATTGTTCTTGCAATAAACGTTCTAATAATCGTCTTGCTTTATTTTCGTCATCTATAATTAGTGCTTGCATTATATACTTTGTATAGGAATTTTTATTTCTACTTTAGTCCCTGTTTTCTTACTAAGATCTAAAGGAGTAATAGTTACCTTAATTGGTGTTTTTCTAGTCGTATTTAATAATGTTACTCTTTTTTCATTAGCACTTGTTGCGAACGATTTGTGCATAGGTCGCCTACTCGCATTTAGTTTTTTAGATGCTTCAACACCAATACCATTATCTTCAATTTCACAAAAGAGTATATCATTATTATTATTTAAATAAAATATCAACTTTAGTTTTCTATTATCCTTTTTATGTAACAAACCGTGTTTTAGTGCATTCTCTACATAAGGCTGAATAAATAATGATGGTACTTTTACACGACTAATATCTATAGTTTCGGAAACTTCTATAGAGTAATCTAATATGTCTTCAAATCTATTTTTCTCTAATTCTAAATATATATTTAAGGCTTTTAACTCTTGATTGAGTGTTACTTCACTCTCTCTACTGTGCTCCAAATAAATACGAATCAATCTCGAAAATTTTATTAAAAAAGAACTAGCGAGTTCTTTTTCATTCAGCACAATATATTCTTGAATAGAGTTTAGGGCATTAAAAATAAAATGTGGGTTCATTTGCGATCGCAAATTTTCTAATTGCGATAACACCAACTGTTTATTAACAAACTCTTTTTGTAAAACCTCTGCTTGCTTTCTTTTTAGTTTTTCAATTTTAGAAACGAAAATGAAGTAAATAGCTAATCCAATTAAAATAACAGACAAAACGTAAAACCACCAGCGTTTCCAGAATGGCTTTAAAATTGAAAATTCTATAGTCTTTATGGTATCACTTTCTGGTAATGCTTTAACTTGAAACTTATAATCTCCGCTTGCTAAGCTATTATAATCAACATAATTCACAAGCTCATTTGTTGTCTTCCAAATAGAATCTGAACCCAAAAGTCTATACTTATAACGTGTGTTTACATTGCTTTGAAATCCATTACTATTAAAGTTAAATCCGATTTTATTTTCGTCATAATCTAATTCATAGCTATCTTTAATAGGGTGAGATTGTTCATTTATTCTAAAATCTGTAAAATAAACTGTTTTATTTTTAACTTTTTTAAAAGCACTGTCTTTATAAAGTCCAAACATACCAATATTTGATACAAAAAGAACTTTGTTATCCATCACTTCTATATCACTAATACGATATGTTGGTATTCCGTCTTGCCGTGTTAAATTCTTGAAAGTTTTTTTAGTAACATCTAATAATTGTAGTCCTTTTTCTGTAGCAATCCATAAATGGTTTTTGTCTGATTGTAAAACACTTGTTTTGTTAGACAGCAGACCATTACTTTCATCATAAGTTACAATAACAGATTTATTTTTTATACCAAGAATTCCATTTTTAAATGTAGAAACCCAAATAGTATTATCATTTGTTTCTGTTATTGAAGTACCTAAAATATGCTCATTTTTATATTTTATTTCTGTTTTATTAAACGCTTTATCAAAAACAAAAAGACCTTCAACTGTGCTCACATAAACGTCTTTTTTTTCTTTAGAAGCATAATTAGTGTACGACCTTTTATTGACTAATTTATTAATTTCATTAAAATTATTGTCTAATAAAATAGCGTCTTTATAGGATGATAAAACATAGCTTGCAGTCTCTATCTTTGATATGCTTTTTGCACCATATAATAACTCATTATACATCTTTTGTAACCTACCACTTTCTATATTTAGACTTAAAGCAATATCTTCTTTAACAATAATAGCTTCAGGTTTTACTTTATCTAGTATAATTTCTGAAACTCTGTAGGTAGAACTTATATCTAAAACTTTGATATTATTTTTTTCTGTATCTATTGTAGCGACGCGACCATTATTAGTACCAAATAAAATAGTATTATTACCTATGTTTTTGATTTTGTTAATATTAACTAAGTCCTTTGAAAGCTCGTATTGAAAAATATTAATGTTTGGTATTATAAAAATCCCTTCACCTTTTGTTGTTACCCAATAATTATCATTACTATCTCTAATAATTTTTGTGACGTACACTTTATTGAATAGGCTTCTTTGAAATTCAAGCTTATTATCTAGTAGCTTAAAAATTTGAATACCTATATCTGTTGTCATCCAAATTTCATCATCTTTAAAAAAAACTTGATTGATACTCCTAGATTCTAATTCTATTGGAACTTTCAATAATTCTAATGTCTTTTTAAGAATATCAAATTGATAAAACACATTTTTTTTATGTCTTAAAAAATGGCACAAAAAAATATTACCGTTTGATGCTAAATTGGCGGACTTAGAGATGCTAGTATTTATCCTTTCATCATAAATATCAATGTGTAAACTATCTACCTTATTAAAGGTATGATCTGTTTTTATAATATAATTTCGCTTTGTATAATAATAGTTATTGGACTGCTCTAGAGGTAAACCTATGAGAGAGAATGTTTTGTTTATAGCTTTAGTAACCTTTTTATCATCAAGATTTACAGAATAAATAGTTCGTCCTGTAAAAACTATTAAATGCGTTTTATTGACCTTAAATTGTGGAAGTTCACCATTAAGAATGTCTCCTAAATCTATAAAAAGATTTAAACGTTTGTTTTCAATATAAAAAAACTGTCCTGAAATATTATTACACCAAATGCGTCCTTTATCATCTTCTAACGTCCCAAAAACAGCATTTCCTCTTTGCTTAGGGTGCGAGAAATAGTCGTATTGTCTGCCATTATAACGGTACAAACCTTTATCTGCTGCTAACCAAATAAACTGCTTAGAATCTTCAATAATATTGTAAAACTCAATATCTGGCAGTCCATCTTTTTCTGTTAGATGAATGCTTGCTGGCTGTTGCGCATTTAAAGAGAGAATGCAACCATAAATTATTAATAGAGATAAGTACTTTAACAAGTGGGTCTGTAATTAAAATTCAAAAATACATTTCTCTCTATAAATTTTATTCTTTTCTTTCTGAAACATCTTAATTTTATTCTAAATAAATCGTCTTAAAATGGTTTTAATTTATGATTAATCGCTTGTTTAGAATCCTATTTCCATTTTGGATTTACAAAATATAAACTGATTTATTTAATGTCCTTAAATCTAACTTTGTTTTAAATTGAGACTCATGTTGTTTAAACTCAAAACTATTCATTAATCTTCCTTTTAAATCAAATATAATTATTTTAGTCTCGCTAGAGACCGAATCAAACGACACATTTAGAATACCATTTGAAGGGTTAGACCATATTGAAGTTTCAAAATACAAATCATTTAAACTTAATGTTTCAACACCACATAACTCTAATGAGAAATTTTCAAATTCACCTACTGTTTGAGCTGACATATTTATAACTGTGAGCACCCAATCTCCTAGAGAGTTCTGATTATTGAAGACACTTAAATCTCCCTCAGGCAAGTAAGTACCAGTAAATGGTGCTGAAGCTTCAGATACTGTATTTTGTGCATCTTGACTGAATGTTGTGTTAACATAATTATCTCCATCATCTCCATTATTGGACGTCAATAAAACTTCAATACCTTGAGGACTTGTTATAGATACAATTAAATCTTGAGTAGATGGATGATTGATATTAATTGTAACGTTAACAAACGACAAAACAACCCATTTTTAAAAATGCTCTAGAATATGCTCACGAATACACACGCTTTTACACCTACACAGAAGATTACTTTTAAGTTTTAATCATACCAAAACGACCTTATAAAACCACACAGATACACACATGTATAAAATGTTTGGCTTCTGGAGGCACCACCATCAAAAACCCGATTCAAACGAATCGGGTTTTTTGGTTTTATACCTCAATTAAACATTTAAATTATATTTTTATTAAAATCATATTTTTAAAAATCATTAATCAATGTATTCATCAGTGCTAGATTAAAACGTTAACTAAAAATTTAATTCATTTTGAACATCATATTAATTTGAGTCTAAAAATTTGAATATCAGCATTTTAACTACCAGCCTACACAACTGAATTTAGAAAAAAATAATGAAGTTAATTCCACAACCAACGTTTATCAATTAATTTAGTTTCTGCAAATCAATTTTGCCTAAATAAAACTATGAGTCAACTAAATAAATACAGCAAAACAGTAACCCAAGATCCTACGCAACCTGCAGCACAAGCAATGCTTCATGCAATTGGTTTAACAAAAGAAGATTTCTTTAAACCCATCGTTGGTATTGCAAGTACAGGTTACGAAGGCAATCCATGTAACATGCACCTCAATGATTTAGCTAAATTGGTTAAAGAGGGCACAAAAAATGAAGATGTCGTCGGTTTAATTTTCAATACTATTGGTGTTAGTGATGGCATTTCTATGGGAACACCAGGAATGCGTTATTCATTACCTTCTCGAGATATCATTGCAGATTCTATGGAAACTGTAGTTCAAGCCATGAGCTATGATGGATTAGTAACAGTAGTCGGTTGCGATAAGAATATGCCTGGCGCATTAATGGCAATGATTCGTTTAAACAGACCTTCAATTCTAGTTTATGGTGGTACTATTGATTCTGGTTGCCATAACGGTAAAAAGTTAGATGTTGTCTCTGCCTTTGAAGCTTGGGGAAGCAAAGTTGCTGGAACTATGGATGAAGGCGAATACCAAAATATAGTTGAAAAAGCATGTCCTGGCGCTGGCGCTTGTGGTGGAATGTACACCGCAAACACAATGGCATCTGCTATTGAAGCTCTTGGAATGACTTTGCCTTTCAATTCTTCTAATCCTGCATTAAGTGATGCTAAAAAAGAAGAATCAGTAAAAGCTGGTGAAGCTTTACGCCTATTATTAGAAAAAGATATTAAACCTTCAGATATAATAACAAGAAAATCTCTTGAAAATGCCGTTAGACTAGTCACAATTCTAGGTGGTTCCACTAATGCTGTATTACACTTTTTAGCTATTGCTCGAGCTGCTCAAATCGATTTTACTTTAAAAGATTTTCAAGATATAAGTGACAATACACCATTTTTGGCAGATTTAAAACCAAGTGGACAATATTTAATGGAGGATGTACATGCCGTAGGCGGAATTCCTGCTGTATTAAAATATCTTTTGAAAAAAGGATTAATTCATGGTGACTGTTTAACCGTTACCGGAAAAACAATTGCAGAAAATCTATTGGACGTTCCAGACTTAAAAGAAGGTCAAGATGTTATAAAACCAATTGAAGAACCTATTAAGATTTCTGGACATTTAAGAATGTTGTATGGAAATTTAGCCACTGAAGGTAGTGTTGCCAAAATTACTGGCAAAGAAGGGCTTTGTTTTAGAGGAAAGGCAAAGGTTTTTGAAGGCGAATATGCAGCAAACGATGGCATTAGAGATGGCCTAGTCGAAAAAGGAGATGTCGTCGTCATTAGGTATGAAGGCCCTAAAGGTGGACCTGGAATGCCAGAAATGCTAAAACCAACTGCTGCAATTATGGGCGCAGGTTTAGGTAAAGACGTTGCTTTAATTACTGATGGAAGATTTTCAGGTGGAACGCATGGTTTTGTTGTAGGACACATTACACCAGAAGCACAAGAAGGAGGAACAATAGCTGTCGTAAAAGATGGGGATATTATTACTATTGATGCCGAAACAAATTCAATTTCATTAGAAGTCTCTGAAGTTGAATTACAAAAAAGACGTGCAAAATGGAAAGCACCAGAATTAAAATTTGAACGTGGTGTTTTATACAAATATGCTAAAACAGTCTCATCAGCATCGAAAGGATGTGTAACTGATGAGTTTTAGACAAAGAACAATTATTACAAAAAGTAATCCTTATTTAGATCTTGTTACAAATAAGATTAATTAATGGATATCAAAAATAAATGAGATGAAAGAAACTCAAACTATGAACAACAATTCTAAAGACACTGAAACTACCGAAAGAATTTCTGGCAGTGAAGCAGTTATTAAGTGTCTATTAGCAGAAGGTGTTACAACGCTTTATGGGTATCCAGGAGGAGCGATAATGCCTGTTTATGATGAATTATATAAATATCAAGATCAAATTCATCATGTTTTAACACGTCATGAACAAGGTGCTGCTCACGCTGCCCAAGGTTATGCACGAATTTCTGGAAAAGTTGGTGTCGCAATGGCAACTTCAGGACCAGGAGCTACAAATTTAATAACCGGTATTGCAGATGCTCAAATTGACTCTACTCCTTTAGTCTGCATTACTGGTCAAGTAGGATCTCATTTATTAGGAAGTGACGCTTTTCAAGAAACTGACATTGTAGGTATTTCAACACCAGTTACAAAATGGAATTGTCAAATTACAAAAGCATCTCAAATTCCTGGAGCGATAGCAAAAGCATTTTACATTGCAAGAAGCGGAAGACCAGGACCAGTTTTAATAGACATTACTAAAGATGCTCAGTTTGAAGAGTTCGATTTTAAATACGAAAAATGTAAAGGTGTTAGAAGTTACAAACCTGTACCAAAAACTGATGAAACTGCATTAAAAGCTGCAGCAGAACTGATTAATAGCGCAAAAAAGCCATTAATAGTTTGGGGACAAGGTGTCATTTTAGGTAAAGCCGAAGAAGAATTTAAAGCGGTTATTGAAAAAGCGGGAATTCCTTCTGCATGGACTATTTTGGGAGCTTCTGCAATACCAACGTCTCATCCACTAAATGTTGGAATGGTTGGTATGCATGGAAATTACGCGCCAAATGTTTTAACAAACCAGTGCGATGTTTTGATTGCTATCGGAATGCGATTTGATGATCGTGTTACTGGTAATTTAGCAACTTATGCAAAGCAGGCTAAAATCGTTCATTTTGAAATAGATCCTGCTGAAATAGATAAAAACGTAAAAACGGATGTTGCTGTTCTTGGTAACTCTAAAGACAGCTTAAAAAAGCTTTTGCCACTATTGAATACTAATTCACATATAGATTGGCATCAAGAGTTTAAAGATTTATACCAAATTGAATACGATAAGGTTATTAAAAATGACTTACATCCTACAAAAGAAGGCTTAACGATGGGAGAAGTGTTGAAAGAAATCAACGTACAAACAGAAGGAAAAGCAGCTATAGTCAGTGATGTTGGTCAACACCAAATGATTGCTTGTCGTTATGCCGAATTTAATATTTCAAAAAGCAACATTACTTCTGGTGGCCTAGGAACAATGGGATTTGCTTTACCTGCTGCGATTGGAGCAAAAATGGCAGCACCAGACCGTGAGGTTGTAATGATTGCTGGAGATGGTGGTTACCAAATGAATATTCAAGAATTAGGAACCATTTTTCAGCAAAAAGTACCTGTAAAAATTGTAGTCTTAAATAACGAATTTCTTGGTATGGTACGCCAGTGGCAACAATTATTTTTTGACAAGCGCTATGCGTCAACAGAAATGGTAAATCCAGATTTTGTTGCTATTGCTAAAGGTTATCATATCGATGCTAAGAAAGTTTCAGAAAGACAAGATTTAAAAGCGGCTGTAAAAGAAATGATAGATTGTGATGGTCCATATTTCTTAGAAGTAAGAGTAGAAAAAGAAGGTAACGTATTCCCAATGATACCAACAGGTGCAAGTGTTTCAGATATAAGGTTAGAATAAAATAAGAACAAAGAAACTAGAATAGAGAATACAAAATCCTTAACGACTATTAAAGTCTATTTTCTATTATCTTTTTTCTATTATCTATTAAAAGAATGAGTACAGAGAACAAACAATATACCGTTTCAATATATACGGAAAACAATATAGGATTACTAAATAGAATTTCTGCAATATTTCAAAGAAGACACATGAATATTGAAAGTCTTAACACATCACCTTCAGAGATTGAGAGTGTTTCAAGATTTACAATTGTTGTGAATATTGCAGAGTCGCAAATGAAAAAAATCATTGGCCAAATTGAAAAGCAGGTTGAAGTCATCAAAGCTTTTTATCATACCGACGATGAAATCATTTATCAAGAATCGTGTTTATTTAAAATAAAATCAGAATTATTATTTGATGAACGTCAAATTCAAAATATTATAAAAGAAAGTAATGCCAGAATTGTCACTGTAAACAAACAATTCTTTGTTCTTGAAAAATCAGGAAGAAAAGAAGAAATTGATTTACTCTACCGAGAATTAAATGTTTTCGGAATTATGCAATTTACGCGCTCTGGACGAGTAGCTGTTACTAAAGACGAAATGAAAATCTCAACATTACTAGAAACATTTCAACATTAATACAAATTAATAGACTAAAATAGGTTTAAAAACAACTAGAAACAATGTCAAATTATTTTAACACATTACCATTAAGAGAACAATTAGAGCAATTAGGAAAGTGTCGTTTTATGGACGCTTCAGAATTTGAAGATGGTGTGAACGCTTTAAAAGGAAAGAAAATCGTAATCGTAGGTTGTGGCGCGCAAGGTCTAAACCAAGGTTTAAATATGAGAGATTCTGGCTTAGATATTTCTTATGCATTACGTCAGGCTGCAATTGATCAGCAACGTGAATCTTACAAAAACGCAACATCAAATGGTTTCACTGTTGGTACTTACGAAGAGTTAATACCAACTGCAGATTTAGTGTTAAACTTAACGCCAGATAAACAGCATACCAATGTAGTAAATACAGTAATGCCTTTAATGAAAAAAGGTGCAACTTTAAGTTATTCTCATGGTTTTAATATTGTTGAAGAAGGTACACAAATCCGTGAGGATTTAACCGTAATTATGGTCGCACCAAAATGTCCTGGTAGTGAAGTTCGTGAAGAGTACAAGCGTGGATTTGGTGTACCAACGCTTACCGCTGTACACCCAGAAAATGATCCAGAAGGAAAAGGTTGGGCACAAGCAAAAGCCTATGCTGTTGCTACAGGTGGACACAGAGCTGGTGTTTTAGAATCGTCGTTTGTTGCTGAAGTTAAATCTGATTTAATGGGAGAGCAAACTATTCTTTGTGGACTATTACAAACAGGCGCAATTTTATCTTTTGATAAAATGGTTGAAGAAGGAATTGAACCAGGTTATGCTGGGAAGTTAATTCAGTTTGGTTGGGAAACCATCACTGAAGCTTTAAAACATGGTGGAATTACCAACATGATGGATCGTTTATCTAATCCAGCTAAAATTAAAGCGCACCAATTATCAGAAGAATTAAAAGATATTATGCGTCCTTTATTTGAAAAGCATATGGACGATATTATCTCAGGTCATTTCTCTAAAACAATGATGGAAGATTGGGCAAATGATGATGTTAACTTATTATCATGGAGAGCTGCAACTGGAGAAACTGCTTTTGAAAAAACAGCATTAACTACAGATCATATCTCAGAACAAGAATATTTTGACAATGGCGTATTATTAGTAGCATTTGTAAAATCTGGAGTAGAATTAGCTTTTGAAGCCATGACAAGCGCTGGCATTATTGAAGATTCTGCTTACTACGAATCGCTACATGAATTACCATTAATCGCGAATACAATTGCAAGAAAGAAATTATTTGAAATGAACCGTGTGATTTCTGATACTGCAGAATACGGGTGTTATTTATTTGACCATGCATGTAAGCCATTATTGACTGATTTTATGAAAACAGTAGATACAAGTATTATTGGCAAGCCATTTTCTAGTTCAAACGGAGTAGATAACGGAGAATTAATTGCCGTTAATGATGCTATTAGAAATCATCCAATTGAAGCTGTTGGTCAACGTTTACGTTCAGCAATGACAGCTATGAAAGTTATTAAATCTGATGTTGAAGCAAGTGATTCTGTTTTAGCATAAATTATAATCATCCTGTCAGGTTTAATTAATCTGACAGGTGTTTTTCTAAAATGCAAAATGAATCATGATATTAGAAGTTGCTATTTTATACGTTAAAGACAATTTAGAAAAGCAATTTGAAATCGACTTTTTAAAAGCAGGACAGTATATCAGTTCAATTAAAGGCTACAAAAGTCATTCATTAAAAAAATGTATTGAGCAAAAAAACAAATACATTCTGCTTGTAGATTGGGAAACAATTGAAGATCATAATATAGGATTTAGAACCTCTGAAGCTTATTTAAAATGGAAGGCATTATTGCATCATTACTATGATCCTTTCCCTAATGTTGAGCATTATGAAACTGTAATTTAAATATAAAATTTCCACTTTCGTGGGAAGAAAACATGGAAGAAACAAAAACCACATACAGACCAACATTAGAAGCTATTGAGGCTGCAGCAGAAAAACTTAGAGGTATTGCTTCTGTAACGCCTTTAGTTAAAAATGCTAGGTATTCTAAAAAATTTGGAGCCAACATTTATTTTAAACGAGAGGATTTGCAAGAAGTCCGATCTTATAAAATTAGAGGTGCTTATAATAAAATCTCTTCTCTTGATGCTGCTCAAATAGAAAACGGAATTGTATGTGCTAGCGCAGGAAATCATGCACAAGGTGTTGCTATTTCTTGTAAACTTCTAAAAATACAAGGTACCATATTTATGCCGTCGCCTACACCTGGTCAAAAAATTGAACAGGTAAAAATGTTTGGCGAAGAATTTATTGATGTTGTTTTAGTTGGCGACACTTTTGACGATGCTTACCATGCAGCCATGCAGCAAAGCGAAGAAATGAGTAAAACTTTTGTTCATCCTTTTGATGATGAAAAAGTCATTGAAGGACAAGCAACCGTTGGTTTAGAAATAATTGACCAAGCAAAAGAGCATCCTATTGATTATGTTTTTGTTCCTGTTGGTGGTGGTGGATTAGCTTCTGGTTTATCTTCGGTTTTTAAATTATTATCGCCTCAAACAAAAATTATTAGTGTAGAACCAAAAGGTGCTGCTGCAATGCTCACTTCAATTAGAGCTAATAAAAATATTAAATTAGAATCTATAGATAGCTTTGTAGATGGAGCAGCTGTAAAGCGAGTGGGCGATTTAAATTTTGCGATTTGCAAAGAAAATTTACATCGTGTTGTTACTGTAGATGAAGGTAAAATATGCCAAACGATATTAGAATTATATAACAAAGATGCCATTGTTGCTGAACCAGCTGGTGCATTAAGTCTCTCTGCTTTAGAACAGTTTAAAGACGAGATTAAAGGAAAAAATATCGTTTGTGTTATTAGTGGAAGTAACAATGATATTACACGTACTGCCGAAATCAAAGAACGTGCACTACTCTACGCTAATCTTAAACATTACTTCATTGTTAAATTCCCACAACGTACAGGTGCTTTGCGTGATTTTGTTGTAGATATATTAGGACCAAACGATGATATCACGCACTTTGAATACACAAAAAAAGCAAATCGAGAAAATGACGTTGCAGTCGTTGGTATACAATTAAAATCGCCCGAAGATTTAGAACCATTAATATCAAAAATGAAACTTCATAAGTTCTTTGGAGATTACCTCAACGATAAACCCGATTTATTTCAATTCTTAGTTTAAAACAACAATCATGAATATTCCAGAAGAGTTTCAAATTAAATCCTTAATTAACCAAAACACCTATTTAGCTGAAGGTGGCTTAATACCTTGGAGAGGAGAAACTTCAAAGGTGTATTCAACTATATCTTCTACTACGGACTATGCACCAACACTACTAGGTACAATTCCTACGCTAGGCAAAAAAGAAGCTTTAAGAGCATTAGATTCTGCAGAATCTGCATACAAGAAAGGACAAGGTTTATGGCCAACAATGAAGGTTGAAGACCGCATTGTTTGCATGGAGAAGTTTGTGGAACAAATGAAAACCAAGCGCGCTGAAGTTGTAAAATTACTAATGTGGGAAATTGGTAAAAACCTTCCAGACTCTGAAAAAGAGTTTGACAGAACTGTGGAGTACATATACGACACCATTGAAGATTATAAACAAATGGATCGTGATAGTGCTAAATTTGTTAAGAGCTCTGGTGTAAATGCACATATCCGAAGAGGGCCTTTAGGTGTTGTACTTTGTTTAGGCCCTTATAATTACCCATTAAATGAAACATTTGCTTTATTGATTCCCGCCTTAATTTTGGGAAACACAGTTGTTTTTAAGCCAGCAAAGCATGGTGTTTTATTAATATCACCTTTACTAGAAGCCTTTAGAGATAGTTTTCCTAAAGGAGCTGTCAATATTATTTATGGACGCGGAAGAACCGTTGCTGCACCAATTATGCAATCCGGAAAAGTTGATGTTTTAGCTTTAATAGGAAATAGCAAATCCGCAAATGCTTTACAAAATCAGCATCCTAAAAGTAATCGGTTACGTTTAGTTTTAGGTTTAGAAGCAAAAAACCCTGCAATTGTCTTACCAGATGCAGATTTAGATTTAGCCATAGACGAATGTATTGCAGGTTCAACTTCATTTAATGGTCAGCGATGTACTGCTTTAAAAGTGCTATACGTACATGAAGCTGTTGTGGAAGAATTTAACAAACGATTTGCAGCAAAAGTAGATGCACTTAAATTTGCAAATCCATGGGAAGATGGCGCTAAACTAACACCATTACCAGAACCAGATAAACCATTATATATTCAAAGTTTAATTGATGATGCTTTAGAAAAAGGAGCTTCAGTCATTAACACCAAAGGAGGAGAAACTACAGAAAATTATATTTTTCCTGCCGTTTTATATCCTGTAACTAAAGAAATGAGAGTGTTTCAAGAAGAACAATTTGGGCCAGTTATTCCAATAGTACCATTTTCAGATATTGAAGAACCTTTAGATGATATGGCAGAGTCAAACTACGGACAACAAGTAAGTTTATTTGGTAAAGATGTAAACACCTTAGCACCATTGATTGATACACTTGTAAATTTAGTATGTAGAGTGAATTTAAACAGTTCTTGTCAGCGCGGACCAGATGTTTATCCATTTACAGGACGAAAAGATTCAGCAGTTGCCACTTTAAGTGTTCATGACGCCTTACGTTCTTTTTCAATTAGAACTTTTGTAGCATCAAAAGACAACGACTATAATAATGATATTTTAAAAGATTTAATGGATTCAAAAGCTTCAAATTTTGTGAGCACTGATTATATTCTATAATTTATAGTACTAAGAATTAATGATTTATATAATATTCACAATTTAATTTAAAAATATTGCGAAATTCCTAATTCTTTTCAAATAACAATAGACACTAAGACCTTTATTCAATATTAATTTATAATTTTACGTAATGATTACAACGACAAATAAAAACGAAAGACCCATTAGTTTGCCAATACGCAGACGACGTCGCTAATGCTATTACTTCAAAAGCCAATTAGTTAATCCGTTTTTATATTTATTAATCATGAATCATTTTCCAAATACATTTTTCTTTTTAGGTACAGTTATTGAAAAATATAACAATGTATTAGTACGTCGCAATTTTCGACGTCGCCCTTAGGGTGTACTTCTATTTATAGAACTTAGGTGTGTCCAGTTCTGCTTATAAAGCCAAATTCCTGACGAAAGGAATCTCAAAACAAAAAATTACAATTTTAATACTAAAACTCAATAACAATGAAAATTGTCATTGCTGATAAATCACATAGCATATACGCAGAAACGATATGCAACACTATTGCAGATGCTGCTCAAGTTAGAGGTACTGGTATTGCAAAGCGAAAACCAGAATATATTATTTCTAAAATGGAAAATGGCAATGCGGTTATCGCATTAGATGACGACAAATTTGCTGGTTTTTGCTACATAGAAGCTTGGGGACACGGCAAATTTGTTGCTAATTCTGGCTTAATTGTTCATCCAGATTTCAGAAATCAAGGGCTAGCTAAGAAAATTAAAAAAGTCATCTTCGAACATTCTAGAACAAAATTCCCAGACTCTAAGGTATTTAGTATCACAACTGGTTTAGCAGTTATGAAAATGAATAGTGAATTAGGTTACAAACCTGTTACGTTTTCAGAATTAACAGACGACCAATCCTTTTGGAAAGGTTGCCAAACCTGCAAGAATTTTGATGTTTTAACAAGAACAGAACAAAAGATGTGCTTATGTACAGGCATGCTATACGACCCTAAAAAAACTGAAGAAACAAAACCAAAAGAACACAATTACGATAAAAAGGCATGGATAAGATTGAAAAATCTAAAACAAACTATGTTCCTAAAAAAAGATAAAAAAGATGAACCTAGCAATTAAATGCGAACTCATTTTACAAGTGAAAACAATATAGTAGAAAAATGAAAAAGAAATTAGTAATAGCATATAGTGGTGGATTAGACACCTCTTATTGCGCAGTAAGTTTATCAAAAGAATACGATGTGCATGCTGTAAGTGTAAACACAGGTGGCTTCAATACTGAAGAGATTAATCACATAGAAAGTAATGCTTATAAAATGGGTGTTTCTACCTATAAAAACATTGATGCAGTAGCTACGTTTTACAATAAAGTAGTCAAGTATTTAATTTTCGGGAATGTCTTAAAAAATGCAACATACCCATTATCTGTAAGTGCAGAACGTATTATTCAAGCCATAGAAATTATTGAATATGCTAAAAGTATTGATGCAGAATACATTGCTCACGGCAGTACAGGCGCAGGAAACGACCAAGTACGTTTTGACATGATTTTTCAAACCTTAGCACCTGGTATTAAAATTATAACACCAATTAGAGATCAAAAATTAACCAGACAAGAAGAAATAGACTATTTAAAATCTGAAGGAATTGACATGAATTGGGAGAAATCTAAATATTCAGTAAACAAAGGACTTTGGGGAACAAGTGTTGGTGGTGTAGAAACTTTAAAATCTGAAAAGCCTTTACCAAGTGAAGCTTATCCATCTCAATTAGTAAAAGAAGGAGAAGAAAAAGTAACACTAACATTTAAAAATGGAGAGTTTGTTGCTTTAAACGGACAAGAAAATGCACCAGAAGTAAATATTGAAAACTTAAATAACATTGCTTCTGCGTATGCTATTGGAAGAGATATTCATGTTGGAGATACTATTGTTGGCACAAAAGGACGCGTTGGTTTTGAAGCTGCTGCCGCTTTAATTACAGTGAAAGCACATCATTTATTAGAAAAACATACGTTGACTAAATGGCAATTGCAGCACAAAGAGTACTTATCTAGTTTTTACGGCATGCATTTGCATGAAGGTCAGTATTTAGATCCAGTAATGCGAGATACTGAAGCTTTTTTACAAAGTTCTCAAAAAATGGTGTCAGGTAATGTGGTAGTGACTTTAAAACCGTATCATTTTTCTTTAGATGGTATTGTGTCTGATCACGACTTAATGTCTAGCGCATTTAGTACCTACGGAGAAGAAAACAAAGCTTGGACGGCAGATGACGCCAAAGGGTTTATTAAAATTATTGGAAACCAAAATAAAATTTATCAACAGGTAAATAATTCAGACTAGACCTAGCAGGTTTATAAAACCTTGTAGGTTTCAAACTAAAAATCAGGTTGAATTAAAAAGATTCCCATTTTCATGGGAAATAGATATGAAAAAATTAGAAACAGGAATCATTGGAGGAGCAGGTTATACAGCTGGAGAGTTGATTAGATTATTACTTAACCATCCTAAAACAAACCTTAATTTTGTTTACAGCACATCTAATGCAGGAAACAAAGTATATAAAGTGCATCAAGATTTAATTGGCTCTACGGATTTAGAATTTACGAGTGAAATTAATTCAGATGTAGATGTATTATTCTTGTGCCTAGGTCATGGAAATTCAACAGCATTTTTAGAAAAAAATAAATTTTCTGATGATACTAAGATTATTGATTTAAGTAATGATTTTAGGTTAGTTGCAGACAAGAATTTTGAAGGAAAAGAATTTGTTTACGGTTTACCAGAATTAGATAAAGAAGCTATAAAAACAGCTAAGTACATCGCAAATCCAGGTTGTTTTGCAACAGCTTTACAACTTGCACTTTTGCCTTTAGCAGCAAAAGGTTTACTAACTAATGACGTACATATTAATGCTGTTACTGGAGCAACTGGCGCAGGAACATCATTATCTGCTACAACGCATTTTACTTGGAGAGACAACAATTTTTCGCACTATAAAGCATTTAATCATCAACATTTAGGAGAAATCAACCAAACGGTAAAACAATTACAGAGTAACTTTAATTCCGAAATCAATTTTATGCCAAATAGAGGCGATTTTTCAAGAGGGATTTTTGCTACAACATACACAAAGTTTGAAGGTTCTCTAGAAGATGCTAAAACACTCTACAAAACCTATTATAAAGACGCAGTATTTACTGTTGTTTCTGATGAAAGTATATTTTTAAAACAAGTGGTAAATACCAATAAATGTATAATTAGTCTTGAAAAACACGGCAATAAATTACTAATCACAAGTGCAATCGATAATTTATTAAAAGGTGCTTCTGGCGCAGCAGTGCAAAACATGAATTTAATGTATGGATATGAAGAAACAGAAGGATTACAATTAAAGGCGAATTATTTTTAAACATCTGTCATTCCTGCGCAGGCAGGAATCCACTCGTAAAAAAATTAGATTCCTGCCTGCGAAGGAATGACAAAACATCAATAAATTATTTAGACAACAGTAAGCACTAATTACTACTAACTAAAAACTAACAACTATAAAGATGAAAATAGCAATCATAGGAACCGGAAATTTAGGAAAGGCCATTGCAAAAGGATTGATTACAACCAATGCTATTACATCCTTGTATTTAACCAAACGTAATTTAAATTCTATTAGTGAATTTGAAGGCTATAAAGACGTTATCTTAACTTCAGATAATATTGAAGCCGTTAAAAATTCAGACATCTTAATTTTTGCGGTACAACCATCGCACATGGAGAAAATATTGGTCGCTATAAAACCTTTACTTCATGAAAACCATGTACTGATTTCTACCATTACAGGATTTTCAATTGAAAAAATGGAAAACATTGTGGGAGATGATAAGATTTTAATAAGAGCTATGCCAAATACAGCTATTGCTGTTGGTAAATCAATGACGTGTCTGTGTAGTAATGGAAATGGAAAAAACAGAATAAAAGTCGCAGAAGCCATATTTAATAATTTAGGGACTTCTATTGTAATTCCGGAAATTAAAATGCAAGCTGCTACTGTAATTTGCGCTAGCGGAATTGCCTTTTGGATGCGCTTAATTAGAGCAACCACTCAAGCGGCAATTCAACTTGGATTTGAAGCCAAAGAAGCCCAAGAATTAGCCATGCATACTTGCGAAGGAGCTGCAAGTTTATTAATTACAACTGGCAATCATCCAGAACAAGAAATAGACAAAGTAACAACACCAAAGGGCTGTACCATTGAAGGCTTAAATGAAATGGAACATAAAGGATTAAGCTCATCTTTAATTCAGGGAATGATAGCATCATTCGACAAAATTAACAGTATTAAAACCGACCAGTTATGAATTTATTTGATGTTTATCCTTTGTTCAACATAACACCTGTAAAAGGGAAAGATGTCTATGTTTACGATGAAAATAACACAAAATATCTCGACTTATATGGAGGTCATGCTGTAATATCCATAGGGCATTCTCACCCAGAATATGTAAAAAGCATTAGCAATCAAGTCAATCAATTAGGATTTTATAGTAACTCTATTCAAAATCCTTTACAAGTTGAATTAGCTCAGAAATTAGGAAAATTATCTGGTTGCGAAGATTATCAATTGTTCTTATGTAACTCTGGAGCAGAAGCCAATGAAAATGCGTTGAAATTAGCTTCTTTTCATACTAACAAAAGTAAAATAGTTTCATTTAAAAATTCATTTCACGGCAGAACGTCTGCTGCAGTTGCCGCAACTGACAATCCTAAAATAGTAGCACCAATTAATGCACAACAACAGGTTGAGTTTTTAGAATTAGACGATTTAGATAGCCTAAATGCAGTAGTATCAAAAGGAGATGTTTGTGCTGTTATTATAGAAACTATTCAAGGTATTGGTGGATTAGATGAAGTTTCTACCGAATTTTATAAAGAAATTAGTGCTGCATGTAAACAACACGGAACACTTTTAATTGCAGATGAAATTCAATGCGGATTTGGAAGAACCGGAGATTTTTTCGCTTTTCAAAAACATGGTATTGAACCCGATATTATTTCCATAGCAAAAGGAATGGGTAATGGCTTTCCAATTGGAGGCATTTTAATCCACCCGAATATAAAAGCATCTTATGGTTTGTTAGGAACCACTTTTGGTGGCAATCATTTAGCATGTGCAGCATCAATAGCGGTTTTAGATGTATTAGAGAAAGAGAATTTAATGCAACATGCTAAAGAAATTTCAAAATACTTCATTGCACAAGCACAAGGAACTCCACAAATAAAAAACATAAAAGGTAGAGGGTTAATGTTGGGATTAGAATTTGAATTTCCAATTGCAGACTTAAGAAAATCTTTAATTCACGATCAACATATTTTCACAGGAAGCGCTAAAAACCCTAATTTATTAAGAATTCTACCACCATTAACGGTAAAAAAGGAACATGTTGATACATTTTTCGACGCCTTAAAAAAAACACTATAACTATGAATACTTTATTATCCATAGACAAAAGAAATTCAGTTTTACTTAAAATGGCTGCGCTTTTAGAAAAAGAAAGAGCCCAAATAATTGCCATAAATAAAACAGATTTAGACGCTTATAATGGCGACGATATCTCAATGTACGACAGACTAAAGGTTGACGATTCTAAGGTAGATGAAATGATTGCTGCTGCAAAACACCTAGCGTCTCAAGAAGATCCTGTTGGCAAAGAACGTTTTAGTTTTAAGCATGATAATGGCATGCAAGTGTATAATAAAACGGCATCTTTTGGAACGGTTTTAATCATTTATGAGTCTCGACCAGATGTTACTGTTGAAGCAGCCGGAATTGCATTTAAATCTGGAAACAAAATACTTTTAAAAGGTGGAAAGGAATCTTTAAAATCGAACTTAAAAATTGTTGAACTCTGGCATCAAGCATTAATAGCATGCGATGCTTCTACCGATTGGGTAGAATATATGCAATTTAACAGAACAGAAACACAAGCATTCTTAGAAAAACCAACACAAAAGGTCGATTTAATTGTACCTCGTGGAGGCGAACGATTAATCGCTTTTGTAAAAGAACACGCTACATGTCCTGTTATAATCAGTGGTAGAGGCAACAATTTTGTTTATGTGAATAAAGAAGCTGACCTTAAAATTGCACTAGATATTATTATCAACGGTAAAACAGCTAAAATATCGGCTTGTAATGCGGTAGATAAAGTTCTGATTGATAAAAATCTTCCAAATAAAGAAGCATTCATAAAAACATTAATTTCAAAATTGAAAGCGTATAATGTTGAAATCTTAGGAGATGAAAACATTTCAAAATTTGATACTATAGAAACGATAAATTCGGATTCTATTTGGCATGAAGAATTCTTGGATTATAAAATTGTAATTGGAGAAATTGCATCAAATCAAGATGCTATTGCTTGGATAAATACATATTCAGGAGGTCATTCATCCTCTATTATAACAACAAATAAAGACGCAGCGAAACTCTTCATGGAAAATGTAGATACAGCAGCTGTTTATCACAATGCATCTACACGTTTTACTGATGGAGGACAACTAGGTTTAGGTGGAGAATTAGCCATAAGCACAGACAAATTACACCAAAGAGGACCAATAGGATTACAACATTTAGTCACTAATAAATGGTACGTTTTCGGAAATGGACAAACACGATAAATAATGGCTAAAAAGAAAAGAATTTTACTCAAAATCGGCTCTAATACCTTAACCAAAGAAACCGATAATATTTCAAGAGGAAAAATTGAAGATATTGCAAATCAAATTGCGAAGCTTCAAGATTCTCATGAGTTTATTATTGTGAGTTCTGGAGCCATTGCTGTAGCCAAACAGTTTGTAAAATTAGAGAGCAAACGCAAGGAACTCTTTGTAAAACAAGCTTTAGCTTCGATTGGCCAACCACATCTTATTCGGATTTATCAAGAAATTTTTAGAGAACTCGGTTTACTGACATCTCAATGTCTATTATCTTATTCAGATTTTGAAAAACAAGAGAGTAAAACCAATATTGTAAACACCATTAATGTATTGGTTAGCAATAATTACATTCCTATTATTAACGAAAATGACACGGTTGCCACTGACGAAATTAAATTTGGAGACAACGACAAGTTAGGTGCATTAACAGCATCACTTTTAGATGTAGATTTATTTATAATTGCCACCAACACAAACGGCATATACACTAAAGCATCTATGGAAAATAAAGCACCAAAAACCATAGAAGAAGTCAACGATTTTAGCGTATTGATGAATGAAGTGGTAGATTCAAAATCGTCTCATGGCACAGGTGGAATGCAATCTAAAGTGGATGCCATTTCCTTAGCAAAACAATCTAATATTGAAACATGGATTGTCAATGGTTTGGAAGATAATTTTATTATTAATGCCATAGAAAACAAAGTACCTTTTACTAAAATAAAATAGCGACATGAAAAATTATACCACGTTAAAAGACATATCTAATCTGTCGGAAACAATAAGAGAAGCCATTTTATTAAAAATGAGTCCTTTTGAATATTCGCATCTAGGAAAAAACAAGACTTTAATTATGCTGTTTTTCAACTCAAGTTTACGTACACGATTAAGTACTGAAAAAGCAGCAAAAAACTTAGGTATGGACGTTATGATTCTTAACGTAAATGACGCTTGGAATTTAGAGTTTGAAGATGGCACAGTTATGAACATGGACAGGTCTGAACATATAAAAGAAGCCGCACAAGTGATTTCTCAATATGCAGATATTATTGCGGTAAGAGCGTTTCCGACATTACAAGATAAAGCAAAGGATGAATCGGAATTTGTACTAAATAGCTTCAAAAAATACGCAACGGTTCCAATAGTTAATATGGAATCTAGTACAGCCCATCCATTACAAGCGCTAACGGATGCAATCACTATTTCAGAATTAACAGAGAAAAAGAAGCCTAAAGTGGTTTTATCTTGGGCACCACATCCAAAAGCTTTACCACAAGCGGTTGCCAATACTTTTGTTGAGATGATGCAAGATTTAGATGTAGATTTTACAATTACACATCCTAAAGGTTATGAGCTTAACTCAGAAATAACTAAAGACTCGCCAATAAATCACAATCAAGAAGAGGCCCTTAAAGATGCCGATTTTGTTTACGTAAAAAATTGGAGTAGCTATAACGATTATGGAAAAATTCTAAATAACGATAGCAATTGGATGATGACTAAAGCAAAATTAGGTAATGCTAAATTTATGCATTGCCTACCTGTAAGACGGAATGTTGTGGTGGAAGATGCTGTTTTAGATAGTGAGCAATCTGTGGTTATACAACAAGCAAATAACAGAACTTTTGCGGCTCAAGTTGTATTGAAGCAGATTTTAGAGGATTTATAAATAACTTAAGACCTAGCAGGTTTAATTCATTGTCATTCCTGCGCAGGCAGGAATCTATTACTAATAAATGTGGATTCCCGTTTTCAAGGGAATGACAAAAGACTATAAAATGAAAACAATAAAAGTCATAAAAATAGGTGGGAACATCATCGATAATGAAGAAGCACTAGCTGCATTTCTCAAAGATTTTGCGACTATAGTTGGTCCAAAAGTTTTGGTTCATGGAGGTGGCAAATTGGCAACAAAACTGGCCGAACAAATGAATATTCCTGTAAAAATGACTGATGGCAGACGTATCACAGACCCAGAAACTTTAGATATTATCACTATGGTTTATGCAGGCAAAATCAACAAAAATATTGTCGCTCAGTTACAAGCCAATAATTGCAATGCTATTGGATTTTCTGGTGCAGACGGAAATACGATTGTTTCGGAAAAACGACCTATTAAAACTATGGATTACGGTTTTGTTGGCGATGTAAAAAAGGTAAATACAAATGTTTTAGAGATTTTATTAAACAACAATATTACACCTGTCTTTTGCGCAATCTCTCATGATGAAAATGGACAATTATTAAACACGAATGCAGATACGATTGCTTCAGAATTAGCCATCGGATTATCATCAATTTTCAATACAGAATTATATTATTGTTTCGAAAAGAATGGTGTTCTTGAAGATGTAGAAAATGATGATTCTGTTATTGAAAACATCAACACAGAAAACTACAAAACATTAAAAGAAAACAATATCATATTTGAAGGCATGTTGCCGAAATTAGACAACTGTTTTCATGCAATACATAAAAACGTTCAAAAAGTTTGTATCGGAAAATCAGATATGCTTTTCAATACCAACAACAAACATACAACCATTACAAAATGATTGAAAAATTAACAACAGAAGCTATTGCTTTACTGAAGGAACTTATAGAAACACAGTCATTTTCTGCAGAAGAAGACAACACTGCATTGCTTATTGAAGGCTGGTTTACAACACACAATGTGCCTTTCAAAAGAAACAACCACAACATTTGGTCTACCAACAAATATTTTGACGAGAGCAAACCAACCCTATTATTAAACTCGCATCACGATACGGTAAAACCAAATTCTGGTTACACTAAAGACCCATTAAAAGCCATTGTAGAAGATGGTAAATTATATGGTTTAGGCAGTAATGATGCAGGTGGATGCTTGGTATCTTTAATTGCTACGTTCACATATTTCTACAACAAAAAAGACCTCAACTATAATTTAGTCATTGTAGCTTCTGCCGAAGAAGAAAACAGTGGACCAAACGGATTGAATAGTATGTTGTCCATCATTCCAAAAATAGATGTGGCTATTGTTGGCGAACCCACTTTAATGAATTTAGCGGTTGCAGAAAAAGGATTAGTCGTTTTTGACGCTAAAGTAAAAGGAACTGCTAGCCATGCTGCACACCCAAACAATGACAATTCAATATATAACACTATTGATGTTTTAAAATGGTTTCAAGACTATAAATTTGAAAGAAAATCGCCAGTTTTAGGCGATGTAAAAATGACCGTTACGCAGATTAATGCTGGTAAACAACATAATGCGGTTCCTGCAGAAGTGGATTTAGTTGTTGATGTACGTGTGAATGATAAATACACCAATCAACAAATTGCTGATATTTTAACTCAGAAATCGCCATGTACAAGTATTACAGCACGAAGTTTAAGATTAAATTCGTCTTCAATTTCTAGTAATCATGAGCTAGTAAAAGCCGGAATTGAATTAGGAAGAGAAACTTACGGTTCGCCTACACTTTCTGACCAATCTGTTTTAACTTGTCAGTCATTAAAATTAGGACCAGGAGATAGTACACGTTCGCACACCGCAGATGAGTTTATTTATTTGGCTGAGATTGAGGAAGGTGTTGATTTGTATATTAAGTTGTTGGAAAAGGTATTATAACAGTGCTGTCATTCCTGCGAATGCAGGAATCCAAAAACAAACTGAAATTTAAAAATAGATTCCTGCCTTCGCAGGAATGACATAACAATAAAAGTTTAACTAAAAATGAAAGCAGAGATTCCTGCTTTCGCAGGAATATATTATGAAACTTTGGGACAAAGGCTATTCAATAGATAAAAAAATAGAATTATTTACCGTTGGTAACGATAGAGAAATTGACATGCATATCGCAAAATATGATGTTGAAGCATCGAGAGCTCATGCTGTGATGTTAGAGTCTATCGGAATTATAACTTCTGATGAATTGGAGCAATTAAAATCAGGATTAAAAGTTTTAGCCGAATCAATTGATGCTGGAACATTTACAATTGAAGATTCTTTTGAAGATGTACATTCTAAAATAGAACATGAACTCACAAAAACCTTAGGCGACGTCGGAAAGAAAATCCATACAGCACGTTCTAGAAACGATCAAGTTTTAGTTGCACTTCAACTTTACTATAAGGAGAACTTACAAATCATAAATGATAAAACTAAAACGTTTTTTGATACACTATTAGGTCTTGCTGAAACGCATAAAACGAAACTTTTACCAGGTTACACGCATTTGCAAGTTGCTATGCCATCCTCTTTTGGATTATGGTTTTCTGCCTATGCGGAATTACTAATTGATGATGTTTATGTTTTAAATGCGGTTTCAAAAATTACTGACCAAAATGTTTTAGGTTCGGCTGCTGGTTACGGAAGTTCGTTTCCTATTGATAGAGATATCACGACCAAAGAATTAGGGTTTTCAACTTTAAAATATAATGTAGTTGCCGCACAATTAAGTAGAGGAAAGAGTGAGCGTGCTATTGCAAGTGCGCTAGGTGGCTTATGTAATACTATGGCACGTTTTGCTATGGATATTTGCTTGTATATGAGTCAGAATTTTGGGTTTATTACATTTCCAGATGAGTTAACCACAGGAAGTAGCATTATGCCACACAAAAAGAATCCTGATGTGTTTGAATTGATTAGAGGAAAATGTAATAAAATTCAAGCTTTACATTCTGAAATGTTATTGATTACTAATAATTTACCAAGTGGTTACCACAGAGACTTTCAATTACTAAAAGAAAACATTATTAATGCTTTTGAAGACGTAAAGGATATTTTAGACATCTTTACGTATTCCATTCAACAAATCATTGTAAAAGATATTGACCTCAACGATGAGAAATATCAATATTTATTTACAGTAGATAGCATAAACAATTTAGTGGTTGATGGTATGAGCTTTAGAGAAGCGTATCAAAAAATTGGAAGCCAAGTACAAGCAGGAACTTACCAACCCGATTTAGGAAAAGAACATTCACATATTGGTAGTATTCATAATTTGTGTTTAGATGAAATTAGAAAGAAGTTTCCTAATTAAAAAATCCCTTAAAGTCTCCTCAAGGGGACAATCCTAAAAATATACTTCGAGCTATTGTCCTCTTGAGAGGATTTTAGAGATATAAACACAAAAAGCATCCGTTTCCAGATGCTTTTTGTGTTTAAAATATATTCTTCATTTATAGTCCGACTAAATCGCCTTCTTCATTCTTAGTCGCCAAATCCGATTTACCCATTAAGTAAATATCAACTTGTCTGGCAGCTTCTCTTCCTTCTGAAATAGCCCAAACAATTAGAGATTGTCCTCTTCGCATATCTCCTGCTGTGAAAATATTTGGAATGTTAGTTTGGTATTTTCCGTAACTCGCTTTGTAGTTAGAACGTACGTCTCTGCCTAAACCTAATTTATCTGCAATTGTAGATTCCGGACCTGTAAAACCTAAGGCTAATAATGCTAAATCACATTTCCACGTTTTTTCAGTACCAGCAATCTCAACAAGTTTTGGTCGTTCTCCAGGTACCATTTCCCATTCTACATTTACAGTTTTTAAGGCTGTTAATTTACCTTTTGCGTTAGTGACAAACTCTTTTGTGTTTATTAACCAGTTACGTTCTACACCTTCTTTATGAGAAGAGGATGTCTTTAACTGCAATGGCCAATATGGCCAAGGTGTTGTTGGCGAACGATGTCCTGGCGGTTTTGGCATAATTTCAAAATTCACGACTGATTTTGCGCCTTGACGATTCGATGTACCAATACAATCAGATCCTGTATCTCCACCTCCAATTACAATCACATTTTTACCAGTCGCTAAAACTTGATTTTTTATCTTTTGCCCAAAAACAACCTTAGTTTGTTGTGTTAAAAAGTCCATAGCTTGCACTACTCCTTCTGCATCAATTCCTGGTGTTGGTAAACTTCTTCTTTCAGTTGCTCCTCCACAAAGTACTACAGCATCAAACTTTTTCAACTCTTCAACATCATAATTTACACCAACATTAACATTAGTTTTAAATACAATACCTTCAGCTTCAAGAATCGCTAAACGACGATCTATGATACCTTTTTCCATTTTAAAATTTGGAATACCATAACGCAATAGACCTCCAATAGCATCATCACGTTCAAAAACAGTAACTGTATGACCAGCTCTATTTAATTGTTGTGCAGCTGCTAAGCCTGCAGGACCAGAACCTACGACAGCAATCGTTTTTCCTGTTCTTACTTTTGGTGGTTGTGGTTTAATCCAACCTTCTTTAAAAGCACGTTCTACTATATTTTTTTCAATATTCTCTATCGATACTGGATCTTCAATTATACCTAAAACACATGCTTGTTCGCATGGCGCAGGACATAGTCTTCCTGTAAATTCAGGAAAATTATTTGTTGAGTGCAAAATCCAAGAAGCCTTTTGCCATTCGCCTTGGTGCACCATATGATTAAAATCTGGAATTAGATTACCAAGCGGACAACCACTATGACAAAACGGAATTCCACAATCCATGCAACGTGACCCTTGTTCGGTCATGTCCTTATCATTCAATGGCACTGTAAATTCCTTGTAATGTTTTACACGATCCTTTACGGGCTTGTATGACTCATCTTTTCTTTCGAATTCTTTAAAACCTGTTACTTTTCCCATTGTCCTATACTGTTTCTAATTCTTCAACCATTTGTTCTTCTGTCTCTAAACGTTTTAAAGCACGTTTGTATTCCGTAGGCATAACGCGTACAAAATTCTTCAAGCTTGTTTCCCAATCTGCTAATAGAGATTTTCCTAACTCACTGTTAGTATATTTTACATGTTTCTCTATTATCGATTTTAAATCGTTTGCATCTTTCTTCAGAATTTTTTCAAAATCTATAGTTTCGGTATTACACAAACCATTTTTAAACTTGTTTTCTGGATCGTACACATAAGCGATTCCTCCACTCATTCCTGCTGCGAAGTTTCGTCCTGTTTTGCCAAGAACCACTACTTTTCCACCAGTCATGTATTCACAACAGTGATCTCCAACACCTTCTACAACTGCAGTTGCTCCAGAGTTTCTAACTGCAAATCGTTCGCCTGCTATTCCGTTGATATAAGCTTGTCCTTCAACAGCTCCAAATAAACACACATTACCAATGATGATATTATCTTCTGCTTTAAAATCTGCCTTTTCAGGTTTCTTTACAATTAATTTGGCTCCAGATAATCCTTTACCTAAATAATCATTGGTGTTTCCTTGAAGATTAAAAGTTAATCCGTGAGCTCCGAAAGCCCCGAAACTTTGTCCTGCTGAACCTTCAAAATTGATATTTAAGGTATCTTCAGGTAATCCTAAATGGCCATATATTTTTGAAATCTCATTACTCACAATAGCACCTACAGTTCTGTCTGTATTTTTAATTGGATAAGCCAAGGTCATCTGCTCTTTTCTGTATAAAGCACGATGTGAATCTTTTAGAATTTTGAAATCTAAAACATTATCTAAATTATGATCTTGCTTCTCAGTATTCTTAACCGTCATTTGATTGTACACTTCTGGTCTATGTAAAATTGAAGATAAATCTAAGCCTTTAGCTTTGTAATGTTTAATAGCTTTATTGGCATTAATTTTATGTGTTTGACCAACCATTTCTGCCATAGATCTAAACCCTAATTCCGCCATAATGCTTCTCAATTCTTCTGCAATATAATAGAAGAAATTAATCACATGTTCTGGTGTGCCTTTAAAGTTTTTACGCAATTCTTTGTCTTGTGTTGCTATACCTACAGGGCATGTATTTAAATGACATTTTCGCATCATAATACAACCCGAAGCTACTAATGGTGCAGTTGCAAAACCAAATTCCTCAGCTCCTAATAATGCTGCAATAGCAACATCACGACCTGTTTTTAGTTGTCCATCACATTCTACAACAATTCTACTTCTTAGGTTATTAAGCACTAAGGTTTGTTGTGCCTCTGCCAATCCAAGTTCCCAAGGTAAACCAGCATGTTTTAGTGATGTTAAGGGCGAAGCTCCTGTGCCTCCATCATAGCCAGCTATAAGTACTACGTCGGCTTTTGCTTTTGCAACACCAGCCGCAATGGTACCAACACCAACTTCTGAAACTAGTTTCACGTTAATTCTAGCCTCGCGATTAGCATTTTTTAAATCGTAAATTAATTGTGCTAAATCCTCTATAGAATAAATATCGTGATGTGGTGGCGGCGAAATTAAACCAACAAAAGGGGTTGAATTTCTTGCTGCCGCAATCCAAGGCAATACCTTTTCACCTGGCAATTGACCTCCTTCGCCTGGCTTGGCACCTTGCGCCATTTTTATCTGAATCTCTTTAGCATTCGTTAAATAATGTGACGTTACACCAAAACGACCAGAAGCTACTTGCTTAATTGCAGAATTTCTACTATCTCCATTTACATCTGGCTGAAAACGTCTTCTATCTTCTCCTCCTTCTCCAGAATTAGATTTACCTCCAATTCTATTCATGGCAATGGCTAAATTCTCATGCGCTTCACGAGAAATAGACCCATAAGACATCGCTCCTGTTTTAAAACGTTTCACGATTTCCGTCCAAGGCTCTACCTCTTCAATTGGAATTGGATCTATATTATTAAATTCGAATAACCCTCGAATGGTCATTAAATTTTTTGATTGCTCATTGATGGTTTTTGCGTACACATCATAACTCGCCTGGTCGCTTAAACGAACCGCTTGTTGTAATTTGGCAACCGTTGTTGGATTAAATAAATGCTTTTCTCCATTACGTCTCCATCTGTAATCTCCACCAATGTTTAAACCTAAACGCTTGTCTAAGACATTACTTGGATACGCGTGTTGGTAGCGTTTATCAATTTCTTTTTCAATTTCATATAGTCCTATACCTTCAATTCTTGATGCTGTATATGGAAAATATTTTTCTACGAATTGCGAATTGAAACCTACGATTTCGAAAATTTGAGATCCTCTGTAAGAACGTAATGTCGAAATTCCGATTTTGTTCATTACTTTAAGAATCCCTTTTCCGATGGCTTTATTGAAATTATCAACTGCTTTTTGCTCGTCCATATCAGTAATGAAACCATCTGTCACTTGCATTCTAATAATTTCGTTAACCATATATGGATTTACTGCACTTGCTCCATAACCAAATAAGGTTGCGAAATGATGTGGCTCACGTGGTTCTGCAGATTCAATAATAATATCGAAATACGAACGCTTACGCAAACGGTTCATTTGATGACTTACATAAGAACACGCTAACAACGCAGGAATTGGCGCCATTACCTTACTCACACCTCTATCAGATAAAATGATGATATTGGTTTTTCGAGTCAGTGCTTTTTCTATTTGAATAATAATATTGTCTAAAGCATCTTCTAGTCCGTTAAGTCCTTTATCTTTTTGATACAGTAACTCTACTGTTTCAGCTTTAAAACCTTCAACTTGAATGTTTCTAATTTTTGCTAAATCGTCATTTGAAATTACTGGATTCTGAATTTTCAATTTTCTACATTGTCTTTCTGTAATGCTGAAAATATTTCTATCCTTTCCTAAAGATAAACTAATATCTGTTACAATTTCTTCTCTAATTCCGTCTAAAGGCGGATTAGTAACTTGCGCGAATAATTGCTTAAAATAATTTGAAATTAATTGCGGCTTGTTAGACAAAACCGCTAAAGGTGTATCGATTCCCATTGAGCCCAAAGCTTCTTTTGCTTTTTGAGCCATTGGTGTGATAACCTCTTGAATATCTTCGTATGTATAATTAAAGAGACGTTGTCTTGTTTTAATATCTAACAGTTCCACAGGACAAGTTTCGCCTGTGTATGGAATATCTTTTAAATGTAATCTTGTTTTATCTAACCATTCTTGATAAGGTCTTTCCTTAACGATTTTGCTTTTTATTTCTTCGTCATTAATTATACGACCTTGGTTCATGTCTACCAAAAACATTTTACCAGGTTCTAAGCGACCGTGACTTTCTACATCTTCTGGATCAATATCAACCACTCCAATTTCTGAAGACATAATTAGTTTACCACTTTTTGTAACGGTATATCTTGAAGGTCTTAATCCGTTTCTATCTAAAAGCGCACCTATATAATTACCATCCGTAAATGGCACAGAAGCTGGTCCGTCCCAAGGCTCCATAATACAAGCGTTATAATCATAAAAGGCTTTACGCTCTGGCGACATTGTAGCATGTTTCTCCCATGCTTCTGGTATCATCATCATCATAACTTCTGGCAGAGAACGCCCTGTATGCGTTAACAATTCTACTACCATATCCATAGATGCAGAATCTGATTTTCCGGGTAAAATAATCGGAAATAATTTATCTATTTGTGGTCCAAAGACCTCACTTTTCATGATTTCTTCACGAACACGCATTCTACTCACATTGCCACGAAGGGTATTAATTTCTCCATTCTGACACATAAATCGGAATGGCTGCGCCAATTCCCAAGTTGGCATTGTATTAGTAGAAAAACGTTGGTGTACTAAAGCCAATCTAGTAACCAAATCGTCTTCTTGTAAATCTTTATAATAAGGACCTATATCTTCGGGCATGATAATACCTTTATATATAAGTGTATTCATTGACAAGCTAGACACATAGAAATAAGAGCTTTGAGACATCTTAGATTTCCTTACAGTATGCTCCGTAATCTTGCGTGCTGCATAGAGTTTCGCTTTAAAATCAGCTTCAGAAACTTCATTCGATTTACCTACGAAAAGCTGCTCTATATTTGGTTCTGAAGCTAAGGCGATTTCTCCTAATTGAGTAGAATCTACAGGCACTTCTCTCCAACCTATTACAGTCAGTCCTTGAGCGATGATTTCCTTCTCAAAATTATCCTTACAAAACTTATATTGATTTCTGTTTTTAGGCAAGAAAACCATACCTACAGCATACTTCCCTTTTACGGGAACTTTAAAGCCACAAACACGTTTAAAATACGCATGTGGAATATCTATTAAAAGACCTGCTCCATCACCCGTTTTTCCATCGGAACTTACACCACCTCGATGCTCTAATTTTTCTAGTATTTCCAGGGCATCATGTATAATTTGATTTGTCTTTTCTCCCTTTAGATTACATATGAATCCTGCGCCACAATTTTCGTGTTCAAATTCTGGTAAATAAAGTCCTTGTTTCTTAAACATATTCTGATCGTTATTTAAAGGTTTTTTACACCTTATTTCAGCTCTAATATAGATTCAAAAAACAGATAAAAAAAATAGTTGAAACAATTTTCCCAAATCGATAGTAAACAGGATTCTTATTGAAAATTTTGCAATAATATCATAATATACTATGAATTAACTAATGAAAAAAAAACAACAAATTATGTCATTTGTTGCGAAAACGATTTCGACAGTAATAAAACATTAATAATAATTCACAAAATAGACGGTTTTACTTCATTTTATTAAAAACAGAATTATTGATATTTCAATAAAAACACCATATTTAATTTTAACCCCAAAATTTATAGGGTATAAAATTACAAATTCATAAAAATTCAGTTTTTACCCCTTTTTTAAATAGGGTGTATGTAAAGTTTATATAGATTTGACCCGAACTAACTATTTTAAATATATTATAATTATGAAAAAAATCTTCACATTAACACTACTATTTATGTCAGTAGTATTAACAGCACAGGAAACTGAGGCCGTAGAGGAAACAAAATCTTTTACACTTAGTGGAAGTGTGGATGCTTATTATCAAACTTACCTAACAACATCTGATGATTCTGGGCAGTCATATGGAACTGCTTTTGCTGATCAAACTGGATTCGCTTTAGGTATGGGTAACTTAATTGCTAGTTACGAAAGTGGTAAAGTAGGTGCTGTACTTGATTTAGTTGTTGGACCAAGAGGTGCAGGCGCAACTTTTAGCGATGATATTGTTGACGGAATCGTTAATCAAGCTTATGCTTATTGGAATGTCTCAGAAAGCACAACATTAACAATGGGTCGTTTTAATACATTCTTAGGGTACGAAGTAATTGCTCCTGCAGCGAACTTTAACTACAGCACTTCCTATTTATTTTCTCATGGACCATTCTCACATTTAGGTTTAAAAGCTGATTTTGCGATATCAGAAGATTTTAGCTTAATGCTGGCTGTGATGAATCCTTGGGACACTAACAATACATCTACAACTGGAGAGTATTCATTTGGAGCTCAATTAGGATATTCTGGACAATATTTAAACTTATATTACGACAGTGGAAATAACGACGGATTAGGTTTTGAGATTGACTATACTGGTGGATTTGATCTTTCTGACGATTTTTTCTTAGGAATCAACGCTGCGTATAACGATAATGACGGTAGCGGTTTTTATGGAGCTGCATTATACCCACAATTTGCTACATCTGACGAATTCAGCATTGGATTAAGAGGGGAGTATTTTGGCTACCACGATAAAGACATAGATGATTTACCAAGTGTATTTGCTACTACTCTAACAGGAAGTTATACCGTAGAAAGCAATTTGATTATTAAGCCAGAAATCAGATTAGATTCTTGGAGCAATTGGGACGATAGATTTTTTGATGCAGATGGTGAAGATGCAAGTAGTTTAGCTGCTTTTACTTTAGCTGCAATCTACACGTTTTAACCAACAATATTAACTAACACTAACGATTATGATACCTAATATTTTAACGATTCTCCCAAGTCTTATTGCAGTACAAGATGCTGCAGAACCTACTGAAGTTGAAGCTGCTGTTGCCGCGATTAATGGCGACATGGGAATGCTATGGATGCTAATATCAGCAATCCTTGTATTCTTTATGCAAGCTGGTTTTACTCTTGTAGAAACAGGAATGACGCGTTCTAAAAACGCAGCCAACATTGCAATGAAAAACTTATTAGACATTTGTGTTGGATCACTAACATATTGGCTAGTAGGATATTCTTTAATGTATGGAGATACTTCTAATGGATGGTTTTTCTGGAGTGGTTTAATGCAAGGTGAAGGTGCTGATTTATTATTCCAAACAATGTTTGCAGCTACTGCAGCAACAATTGTTTCTGGAGCAATTGCAGGACGAACTAAGTATTCAACTTACGCTATCTTCTCAATTATAATGACTGCTCTTATTTACCCAATAGCTGGTGGATGGCAATGGCAAGGGTCTGGTTGGTTAACCAACTTAGGCTTCATTGATTTTGCAGGATCTTCAATTGTTCACTCTGTAGGAGGATGGGCTGCTTTGGTTGCTGCTTACATGGTGGGACCAAGAATTGGAAAATTTGTTGATGGAAAAGTAATGTCTATACCAGGACACAACCAAATATTAGCTACTTTAGGTGTATTTATCCTTTGGTTAGGATGGTTTGGTTTTAATGGTGGATCTCAATTAGCTTGGGGTGGTGCTGACGCTATTGGCGCTTCTAATGTTGTACTTGTAACAAACCTAGCAGCTGCTGCAGGTGGTCTTGGCGCATTAATCACAACATGGATATGGTACGGTAAACCAAATCTACCACAAACTTTAAACGGTGCCCTTGCCGGTTTAGTAAGTATTACAGCAGGATGTGGAAACATGTCTGCAGTCGGAGCTGTTTTCGCAGGTCTTATTGGTGGTGTAATTGTGGTATTCTCAATAGAATTCATTGAAAAGAAATTAAAAATTGATGACGCTATTGGCGCAGCATCTGTACATGGTGTTGCAGGAGCCTGGGGAACATTAGTAATCGGTCTTTGGGGAATAAACGGTGATGAAGGAATAGGCTTATTTAATGGTGGTGGATTTGCACAACTTGGAACACAAGCTATAGGCGTTTTAGCCTACGCTGTTTGGTCTGTAGTTTTATCATTTATTGTTCTTAAAATCTTGAAATCTACAATGGGGCTTCGAGTTACAAAAGAAGAAGAAACAGTTGGTCTTGACCTTTCTGAACATGGGGAAATTGCTTACCCAGGAAAAAGAGAAAGATAATTACAATCTTTAAATATAGTGTTGATTTAAATAATTCGATTAAAGATTAGATTTAAAAACCTTCAAAGTATTGCACTTTGAAGGTTTTCTCTGTTTAAATAACACCTTCACCCAAAAAGAACGTTGAAAAAACTAAAAGAAAGTAAATAAAAGGGGGTATAAAATAAAATATTCATAAAAATTTAGCCCAAACCCCAAATTTGGTAAGGGTGCGCATAAACTTTATATAAATTTGTCTCTTAACTAACTAAATAATTTTTTTTCATGAAAAAAGTTGAAGCCATTATTAGAAAGTCAAAATTTTCTAAAGTAAAAGACGCACTGCACGAAGTAGGCGTAAACTTCTTTTCGTATTGGGACGTTACAGGTCTTGGAAACGAAAAAGAAGGCCATGTTTACAGAGGTGTTTCTTATAGCACTAGTGATATTCAAAGACGATACTTATCAATAGTTGTTAATGACGACTTTGAAGAGGTTACAATCAAAGCCATACTTGAAGCTGCCTCTACTGGTGATGTTGGAGATGGTAAAATCTTCGTCTCTCACGTTGATGAAGTTTATAGAATAAGAACTGGTGAAAAAGGAGGACAAACTTTAAAATAAAAAAACATGGAATTATTAACTACAAATAATGTATGGATGATGATCTGTACAGCTTTAGTCTTCTTTATGCACTTAGGATTTGCATTTTTAGAAATCGGACTGACTAGACAGAAAAACACAATAAACATCTTATTTAAAAATATATTTATTATCACGGTAGGCTTATTGCTTTACTACATTGGAGGATTTAATCTTATGTATCCAGGGTTTGCTGATGGATCTTCAGGAATTTTAGATTTTGCTGGATTTGGAATTGACTTAGGAGATATGCAAAATTCATTTACTACTGCTGATGGAAGTTTATATGCTGATGGAGGCTATACATGGTACACAGACTTCTTGTTTCAAGGAATGTTTGCTGCAACTGCAGCAACTATTGTTTCAGGTGCTGTGGCTGAACGAATGAAAATTGGACCTTTTATGATTTTCACTGTGATTTATGTTGGACTGATTTACCCAATTGCTGGCTCATGGAAATGGGGTGGCGGATTTTTAGATAAATTAGGTTTCTACGATTTTGCTGGATCGACTTTAGTTCATTCTGTTGGAGGATGGGCAGCTTTAGTTGCTGTTTATTTATTAGGATCTAGAATTGGCAAATTTAAAGATGGAAAACCTCAAGCAATTCCAGGACACAACATACCTTTAGCAACTGCAGGCGTCTTAATACTTTGGCTTGGCTGGTTTGGATTTAATGGCGGTTCAGTTTTATCTGCTGACCCAGCGCTAACTTCACTAGTTTTAGTTACTACATGTTTGGCAGCTGCCTCTGGAGGAGTTGTTGCTGCTACAGTTTCATTTTTAAAGTATAAGAACTTAGATTTAACCATGTTCTTAAATGGAATTTTGGGTGGATTAGTAGGAATAACTGCTGGAGCTGACGTTATGTCTCCTGAAAGCGCAATTATTATTGGAGCCATTGCAGGAGTAATTATCGTTTTCGCCGTAGCGTTAGTTGACAAATTAAGATTAGACGACCCTGTGGGAGCAATTGCCGTACATTTAGCATGTGGTATTTGGGGCACACTTGCTGTTGGAATCTTTTCTACAAACCCAGATCATTCATTTTTAACTCAATTAATCGGAGTAGGATGCTACGCTGGTATCTGTCTTGTTTCTTCTTTCTTAATTATATTTACTTTGAAAAAGGCCGTAGGCATAAGAGTATCAGAACGAGAAGAGCTAGAAGGCCTAGATGCACATGAACATGGTATGGATGCTTATCCAGATTTTAGATTAAACGAACATTAATTGATTAATTGAACAATTAGTTCGTTAGAAAAAACCCTCGTAATGTTAACTACGAGGGTTTTTTAATAATAAAAAAAAGCCTGCAACGTATAACATTGCAGGCTTTACACTTTTATAATATTACATTACGCAGAATTACGACTAGCATTAATATTACCAAATAATGATCGCGTTACCATATTAGCGAAAATTTTAATCTGTTCTTCATCCCTTACTTCAGCCTTTTCAAGTTCTTGAATTTTCTTTAATGCATATTGCTGAATAGTTAATAATGGCAAAACAATAGATTCCCTCACAGCAATTGACGCCTTACCAGAAGGTTCTTCTTGCATCAGCTCAGTAAAACCTGTTAACTTAAGTATAAGTCGCTTCGATGTTTCGTATTCTTGATAAATAAGATTCCAGAATTCTCCATATTCTTTATCTTCTGACATATAACGCGTTAAATCAAAAAAGGATTTAGACAAGGACATCATACTGTTTTCTATTAATGTCTTGAAAAAACTAGATGTCTTAAACAAGTGTTGGACTTTTTCAAATTCATTATTATCCTCATAATGTTTTAATGCTGTCCCTACACCAAAAAATCCTGGTACATTTTGCTTTAATTGACTCCAAGAACCTACAAACGGAATTGCCCTTAAATCTTCAAACACTAAACCTTCTGCCTTACCTCGTTTAGATGGTCGACTTCCAATATTCGTTTTTGCATAGTATTTTAAAGTACTCATATGCTCCAAATACGAAATAAATTTAGGATGTGCTTTAAATGCTGAATACGCCTTATAACTGCGTTCTGACAAGTCAGTCATTACATCTCTATTTTCTGGCTCCATACTTAAATCCGTATCAGTTAACCTGTTCCCTATTCCAGAACTAATTAATTGCTCTAAATTATATTGAGACGACTCTAAAGTTCCAAAATTAGAACTAATTGTCTGGCCTTGAATAGTTAACTGCACCTCCTTATCTTCGATAGTTGGACCTAACGACGCATAAAAATTATGTGTTTTTCCACCACCTCTAGCTGGTGGTCCACCACGACCATCAAAAAAGACAACCTTTATTCCATGTTTTCTAGAAACTCTAGTTAAGTTTTCTTTTGCTTTATATATTGCCCAGTTTGCCATTAAATAACCACCATCTTTGGTACCATCACTAAAACCTAACATAATTGTTTGATTGTTGCCTCTCGATTTTAAGTGTGCAGCATAATCTGGATTTGTGTATAACTCCTCCATTACCTTAGGTGCGTTTTCTAAGTCTGTAATTGTTTCAAATAATGGTCCAATATCTACAGTTAGTTTATCATGAAACGCAACTAACTTAAGCATCGCAAACAACTGCATTACATGCAAAGTTGTTTGATTATTACTTATTATATAACGATTAGCCGCTTGCTCACCATTAGTATCTTGTATCGTCTTTATAACCTGCATTGTCTTTAAAGCCTTCAAAGATTCTTCATCCTCTATCAATGACAAATCAACTGAACCTTTAACCGTGGACAATATCTTAATCTGTTCTTGCTCAGGTAAATCATGATAGTCTTTCGGAAAAATATCGCTTCCATTTTCTATCAATGCATTAACCATATCATTAAAGAACTTAGCGTGTTTTCTACTATCTTGTCTTATATCTAAATTAGCAAAGTGAAATCCAAATAAGTGTGTTTTATTAATAAGACTATTGATTTCATCAAAATAAAGAGATTGATGCTTATCTACAATGGTTTGTCTTACAGCTTTTAATTCTGAAACAAAAAACTCTAAGGTTAAATCTGATTTTTCATTAGTTATAATGTTATACAACTCACGCTCTAAATGCGCCATTCTATCTTCAACTCCTTCAAAAGTTAACTTCCGTTTTAGCTGTCTTACATTTCTGTAATAGTTTTTAATAATAGATAGTCTTAATCTACCGGCAACTTTTAATGTTATTTCAGGTGTAACGAATGGATTCCCATCTCTATCACCTCCTGGCCAAAAACCAATATTTATAATATCATTCTCTACATGTTCTCCGTCAAAAATATTTTGTTGTATATAATCATATATACTTCCAAACGATTTATAAAATACGTTTTCTAAATACCAAATTAAACTTACCGCTTCATCAAACGGAGAAGGCTTTGCATGTTTATAAAATGGTGTTTTACCCAATTGAGCTAACAAATCATTAATTTTAAGCAAATCATTATCTCGAATAGCTTCAGTTAAATCTGTAATAATACCTAAAACGGATCCTGGATAAAATTGAGTTGGATGGGCAGTTAAAACAATTCTAACTTTAAATTCTTCTAAATACTGACGAAGCAACTCCATTTTATTACCTGCACTAACAGTCTCTTTTAAACTTCTTAGAGTTCCTATTCCATCCATGTTATTTACAACAGGAAATGCAGCATCCTCAATGGCATCAAACAATACAACTTGTCTTTCTATGTATTGAATAAATCTAAAAAGCAAATTTATTTGACTCTCAGACGAACGTCTTCCTTGGTACTTTTTAAAAAAAGTATCAACTATAGTTGTAGGATCATCTTGATTCGCAAAACCTTTTTTACAAGTCTCATGAAACAAAGGCAAAAGCGCTCCTGTTTTTGTTATAGTGTCAAAAGGAAGTGTCATAAATATACTATTGTATATCTGATATTTTGACAGTACATTCTGATTAAAGCGTGTTAACTTTGGTTGTTTTGACATGTATATTTATATTATTGTGGATTGCCCTAAGTGAATATTTTTGAAGTTTAAATTGGTGTCTTTTGGATTAAAAATAAAGTCCTCAATAAAATCTCCAACATTGGTTGTTGTAACGGTATCAATCACAGCGTTTATATCTGGAGTTGTAATATTTAATTTTAAAGATTTCTCTACAGCCAACTTAATTAACTCAGCTTCATTATGCAATCCAAAATGGCTCAGTAACATTGCTGCAGATAATATAGAAGCAATTGGGTTTGCTATACCTTTATTAGTGGCTTGAGGATAAGAACCATGAATAGGCTCAAACATTGCATATTTGTCTCCAACTGACGCCGAAGCTAACAAACCAATAGAACCACCAATTACACTTGCCTCATCACTGATGATGTCGCCAAACATATTTTCAGTTAAAATCACATCAAACTGTTTTGGGTTTAAAATCATTTGCATTGCCGCATTATCTACAAACAAAAAGTCTAATGCAACATCTGGGTAATCTTCTGCAACTTCTTTTACAACCTTTCTCCAAAGTCTTGAAGATTCTAGCACATTAGCTTTATCCACTAAAGTAACTTTATTCTCTCTATGCTGTGCAGCCGCAAAAGCCAAGTGAGCAATTCGTTCAATTTCTTCTCGAGTATACGCACACAAATCTGAAGCATAATTACCATCTTCAGACAATGCTTTTTCACCGAAATAAATACCACTAGTTAATTCTCTATAAATACAAATATCGGTACCATCAATAATATTCTTTTTTAATGGCGACTTATCTAACAAGGTCTTATACGCTTTAACTGGTCTAATGTTAGCATATAATCCCATTTCTTTTCTAAGTTTAAGCAAACCTTGCTCTGGCCTAACAGGAGCAGAAGGATCATTATCGTACTTCGGATCTCCTATGGCTCCAAACAAAATGGCATCACTCTTTTTACATAATTCTAACGTATCATCTGGTAATGCAGCACCATGCTTATCAATAGCAATTGCTCCTACATCTGCAGTTGTAAATTTAAAATTATGATTAAATTCTGAAGCAATAGCTGTCAATGCTTTAATTGCCTGCTTTGTAACTTCTGGCCCAATACCGTCTCCTGGTAAAACTGCTATATTTAATTTCATTAAATCTTCTTTTATATCCGAAATTTCGGGAAACTTATTCTGATTTTTTTACTGTTCTAATTTACACACTTTGTTTTTCAAAAGCTTCAATTTCTGTTTTTTTACTTAATAAATAATCAATATCATCATAACCATTGATTAAGCATGTTTTTTTATAAGCATCTATTTCAAAATCTTCAGATAAATCGGATTCATTGACTGAAATAGTTTGATTTTCTAGATTAACCGTTAAAACCGTCTGTGGGTTTGACTCAATTTGTTGCAATAAGTCACTCAAAAAGGCTTTAGAAACTTGTATTGGTAAGAGCCCATTATTTAAAGCATTACCTTTAAAAATATCTGCAAAGAAACTAGATACTACAACTTTAAACCCATAATCTGTAATAGCCCAAGCAGCATGCTCCCTACTCGATCCGCATCCAAAATTATCTCCAGCCACTAAAATACTGCCAGAATATTTGGAATCATTTAATACAAAACCGGCATTTACAGTTCCATCTTTATGGTATCTCCAATCTCTAAATACATTATCACCAAATCCTTTTCTATCGGTTGCTTTTAAGAAACGTGCAGGTATTATCTGGTCTGTATCTACATTCTCAATATTTAATGGAATGGCTTTAGACTGCAATGTTATAAATTTTTCCATTAATTTAATTGTTTTGAAATGTCAATAATCTTACCCTCTACAGCAGTTGCTGCTGCAACTAGCGGACTAGCTAAAATAGTTCTTGAACCTTGCCCTTGTCGTCCTTCAAAATTTCTATTAGACGTTGAGACACAATATTCTCCTTGTGGAATTTTATCGTCATTCATTGCCAAACATGCTGAACATCCTGGTTGACGTAACTCAAAACCTGCTTCTTCAAATACTGTTTTTAATCCTTCTTCTATTATCTGAGCTTCAACTTGTTTACTACCTGGAACTAACCAAGCCGTAACATTATCCGCTTTTTTCTTACCTTTTATATAATTTGCTGCAACTCTAAAATCTTCTATCCTAGAATTAGTACAACTCCCTATAAATACATAGTTTATAGGCTTATTGATTAGACTTTCACCAGCTTCAAAATCCATGTAAGCCAATGACTTTTTAAATGACGGGTTTTCATCGACAGGAATATTTTCAGAAATTTTAATTCCCATTCCTGGATTTGTTCCATAAGTAATCATTGGTTCTATATCTTCAGCATTAAAACTGTATTCCAAATCAAACTTAGCACCATCATCTGTTGGCAAAGTTTTCCAATAAGCAACTTTCTTTTCAAAATCTTCTCCTTCTGGAGCGAATTTTCGTCCTTTCACGTAATCAAAAGTAGTTTGATCTGGTGCTATCATTCCACCACGCGCTCCCATTTCAATACTCATATTACAGACAGTCATACGACCTTCCATACTCATCTCTTCAAAAACATTTCCTGCATATTCACAAAAATAACCTGTACCAGAATTTGTTCCTAATTTTGAAATAATAAAAAGAATGACATCTTTTGGTAAGACGCCATTCTTTAATTTGCCATTTACCGATACTCTTAAACTCTTAGGCTTTTTAAGTAGCAAACACTGACTCGCAAAGACTTGCGCGACCTGGCTTGTTCCTATACCAAAAGCAATAGTACCAAAGGCACCATGTGTTGAAGTGTGACTATCTCCACAGACCATGGTCATGCCTGGTTGTGTCACGCCCAACTCTGGAGCCATTACATGGACAATTCCATTATATTGATGTCCTAACTCATATAATGTAATATCGTTTTTTTTACAATTTATAGACAACTGTTCTAGCTGTTGTCTAGATAAATCATCTTTTATGGGTTGATCTTGATTTAATGTTGGTGTATTATGATCTGCCGTAGCTACAATTTGATTTGGTCTATATACAGGAATTCCACGATCTTCTAATTCATTAAAAGCTTGCGGACTTGTAACCTCATGTATTAAGTGTTTATCAATATATAGAATTTGTGGACCGTTTTCTATAGAATCTACGACGTGTGCATCCCAAACTTTATCGAATAATGTTTTTTTTGACATTTAAGCTGAAATTATTTGTTGATAAACTTTACTTTTCTCAATGATTTGATGAATATCATTATCATTAATTTCTTTCTTTTTATCGGCAAAACTCAAAAAATCTGCGTACACTTCGTCTAACTGAAGTTTTGTTAATTCGTATCCTACATTTTTAGCTCTATATGCCAAAGCTGCTCTTCCACTTCTTGCTGTTAAAACAATTGCAGACTCTGTTACCCCAACATCTTTTGGGTCTATAATTTCGTAAGTTTCACGGTTTTTTATAACACCATCTTGGTGAATACCTGAGCTATGCGCAAATGCATTTGATCCTACAATCGCTTTATTTGGCTGCGTATATATTCCCATACTATCACTAACCAATTGGCTCATTCCATAAAGCATTGAGGTATTAATATTGGTATCTAAATTAAGGTAAGGATGTTGTTTTAACACCATAACAACTTCTTCTAAAGCTGTATTACCAGCACGTTCTCCTATTCCATTGATTGTACACTCAATCTGTCTCGCGCCATTAATAACCCCTTCTATAGAATTAGCCGTTGCTAAACCTAAGTCGTTATGACAATGACAAGATAATATGGCTTTTTCAATTCCTTTTACATTTTCTTTAAGGTATTTAATTTTTGCACCATATTCACTAGGCAAACAGTAACCTGTTGTGTCTGGAATATTTAGAACTGTTGCGCCAGCCTTTATTGCAGCTTCGCATACTCTAGCCAAATACTCATTATCTGTTCTACCTGCATCTTCAGCATAGAACTCAACATCCTCTACAAATGACTTTGCATATTTTACAGCCGCAAATGCACGCTCTAAAATATCTTCTTGTGTTGTCTTAAATTTATGAACTATATGAGAATCTGAAGTTCCAATACCTGTATGAATTCTAGGTTTAGCTGCGTATTTCAAAGCCTCTGCAGCAACCTTAATATCATTTTGAACAGATCTAGTTAAACCACAGACGGTCGCATTTTTTACGATTTTAGAAATCTCCTCTACAGATCTAAAATCTCCTGGACTCGAGACGGGAAAACCGGCTTCGATAATATCAACACCAAGCTCGTCTAATTGCTCTGCTATGACTAGTTTCTGCTCTGTGTTTAATTTACAACCAGGCACTTGCTCACCATCGCGTAGTGTTGTATCAAAGATTTGTATATTGTTATTTGACATATATCAAAATATATTTATAGTATTGTCTTACGAATTTATGTTTTGAATTTCATTAATTTGTATTATGATAAATTGATTTTACGATGTTCAAAAGCACTTAAGTACTTTAAAGCATTGAAAAACAGAACAATAAGCCTTTATTCTATTGATAACTAAAGACCAAAAAGATAATTTATTTTCACTTGTAAAATCCTTGACAAAGTCTGAGAAACGACAGTTTAAACTTTACGTAGGACGACTTGGTGTAAATTCTGATTCTAAATTCTTAAAACTATTTAACCTTTTAGATAAAGCTAAGACGTATAACGAAGCTTCAATCTTAAAAAGTGGCATTGTAAAAAAATCACAGTTAGCCAACGTAAAAGCGCATTTGTATAAGCAAATTTTAATTAGTTTAAAATTAAATCCATCACATCAAAACGTACGTTTACAAATTAGAGAGCAATTAGATTTTGCCTCAATATTATATCATAAGGGATTATATAAGCAGAGTCTAAAAATTTTGGATAAGGCCAAAGAATTAGCGATAGTAAATGAAGAAAAAAATTCAGCGTTTGAAATTGTAGAACTCGAAAAAATCATTGAAGCACAATACATTACTCGTAGTATAAATACACGTGCAGATGAATTAGCGGTACAAGCCAAAGAACTAAGTTCTCAAAATGTAATTGCCAGTAAATTATCTAACTTATCACTCCAACTTTATAGTATTATTTTAAAAACAGGCTATGTTAAAAATGAAGAGGAAAGCCAAATGGTTACTCAATATTTTAACGATAGGCTTCCAAATATTAAGGGTAAAAAAATTGGGTTTAGAGAAAAATTATGGCTCTATAAAGCCTATTTATGGTATAGTTTTTTATTACAAGATTTTTTAAATTGTTATAAATATGCCTCTAAATGGGTTGATTTATTTCATCAAAATCCTAGTATGATAAATCACAATCCTGTTTTTTACTTAAAAGGCAACAATTATCTACTAGAATCTCTATTTTTTATCGGTAACAAACCAAAATTTATAAAAAAATTAGATCAATTTAAAAGCGTAGTTGATGATACAAAATTTAATAAAGATGAGAATGTTTCTACATTAATATTTTTATATACTAATTTTCACACTATCAACCAACATTTCATAGATGGTAGCTTTGAAGAAGGTCTTAATTTAATTCCTGAAATTGAAAATGATCTTATAACTTATAAAGACAGAACAGATCCGCATCACAAAATGATTTTCTATTACAAGTTTGCGAGTATGCACTTTGGAGCTGGCAACAATAAAACGTGTATTAAATACTTAGACAAAATTATTTCGAACAAAACACTGTCCATGCGCGAGGATTTGCTTTGTTTTTCAAGAGTATTAAATTTAGTCGCTCATTATGAAGCTGGTTTAGACTATCATTTAGAAACCTTATTGAGAAGCACCTATAAATTCTTAATAAAAATGAATGAACTACATGAAGTACAAAAAGAAATGATAAAGTTTATTAGAGGCCTACAAGATATTTACCCTCATGATCTTAAAAATGCTTTTAAAGAATTACACAAAACCCTCAAAACCTTTGAAGACCATCCCTTTGAACGCAGAGCATTCTTGTATTTAGACATTATTTCGTGGTTAGAAAGTAAAATTAATAACAAGCCTGTAAGTGAAATAATAAACGCTAAATATTTATCAAAATACCCATCATAATTACCTGAATCTCATAAAAAAAATATAAAAAGTGCAAATAAATTTGGAATTCTAAGTTTTGTATTGCAATATTTGTGCTCACAAAGTTCAAACACTTACTGAAATGTTATCAAGAAAGGTGGAGGGAAAGACCCATTGAAGCCTTAGCAACCCATAGACTTACTATGAAGGTGCTAAATTCTACTTGAAAGTGCAAGTCATTTTTTGCAAATTCGGATAGATAACTAAAGCCTAATTACTCATTTGTAATTAGCATTTTCTTTATAACATTTTTCTAGTATTGACGCAGCAAATTGCGTTACCAAATCATGGAATAATTATTTCTTTTTTTGGTTTGACTTAATTATTTATTATCTCAAAAAACAAGAAAAATGAGCACACAAAAATTTGCAACACAAGCGTTGCACGCAGGTCACGACACTAAACAAACTGGAGGAACTAGAGCTGTTCCTATTTATCAATCTACAGCATATGTCTTCGATGACTCAGATGATGCTGCCGGACGATTCAATTTATCTGTACCAGGATTTATTTACACAAGGTTAAATAACCCAACAAACGATATTTTAGAACAACGATTAGCGGCTTTAGAAGGTGGAATTGCAGCTGTAGCAACAGCATCTGGTACTGCAGCAATTTCAACAACACTTTTAACGTTATTAAAAGCTGGAGATCATATTGTTGCATCTAGCAGTTTATACGGAGGAACTTATAATTTACTTAGTGTAACATTACCAAGACACGGAATTACAACGACATTTGTAGATCCATCAGACCCTGAAAATTTTGCTAAAGCAGTACAAGAAAATACAAGAACAATTTTTGTAGAATCTTTAGGAAACCCTAAACTAGATGTATTAGATATAGAAGCTATTTCTAAAGCAGCAAAAGCACATAAAGTACCATTAATTGTAGATAATACAGTAGCTACACCATACTTACTAAACCCAATTGAGCATGGCGCTAATATTGTTATTCATTCACTAACTAAATATATCAACGGAAACGGTACATCATTAGGAGGTGTGGTTATTGATGCTGGTACTTTTGATTGGACTAACGGAAAATTCCCAGAATTCACCGAGCCTTCTGCTGGTTATCATGGATTAGTTTATAGTGAGGTTATTGGAGCAGCTGCATTTATTGCCAAAATTAGAATTGAAGGCTTACGTGATTATGGCGGAGCATTAAGCCCATTTAATGCATTTCAAATAATTCAAGGTTTAGAAACTTTAGAATTACGTATAAAAAAGCATAGCGAAAATGCGTTAGAGTTAGCAAAATGGCTACAAGAACAACCAGAAGTCACATGGGTAAATTATCCAGGATTGGAATCTAGCAAATACAATACACTTGCCAAAAAATACTTACCAAATGGACAGAGTGGAATCGTAACATTTGGTGCAGATGGTGGCTATGATGCTGCAAAGACAATAGCAGATACCACTAAGTTGTTTTCATTATTAGCGAATATTGGTGATACAAAATCATTAATTATTCATCCAGCGAGTACAACGCACCAGCAATTAAGTGATGACGCTCAAGAAACCACTGGTGTAACAAAAGATTTAATTCGTTTGTCTGTAGGTATAGAAAATATTGAAGACTTAAAAGCTGATTTAAAAGAGGCCTTTTCTGCAGTAAAAAAGAAACAAGCTATCTAAAAAATTTAGCCTAAAACTATATGAAACAGATGTCTTAATTTTAAGGCATCTGTTTAACTATTAAAAAGATTTCTTCAGACGTAAGAAACAGTATGAAAGAATTACAATACATATCAATCCCTAATTTTGTCACCAATTCTGGTAAGATTCATTCTATTAATTTATCATACCAAACTTTTGGTATGGCATTACATTCTGCGCCAATTATACTAGTAAATCATGCACTCACTGGGAACTCTAATGTCATTGGAGAAGATGGTTGGTGGAACGATTTAATTGGAGAGAACAAATGTATTAGCACTAATTCTTATACTATTATAGCATTTAATATTCCTGGAAATGGATATGATAATAAATCTGAAAATCTAATTGAAAATTACAAAGATTTTACTGCTAAGGATATCGCCAAACTTTTCTCTTTAGCCTTAGAAAAATTAAAAATAGAACAACTGTTTGCCGTAATAGGCGGATCAGTTGGTGGTGGATTGGCATGGGAACTAGCTATTATTAAACCCAAATTAATTCAACATTTAATACCTATAGCTACAGATTGGAAATCTACAGATTGGATCATTGCAAACTGCCATATACAAGATGCAATTTTAAACAACTCCAATCAACCTTTGGCAGATGCCAGAATGCATGCAATGACCTTATATCGCACACCAGATTCGTTAACTCAAAAATTTGGACGAACTAAGAAATCAGATACTTTATTCAATATAGAATCTTGGCTTAATTATCATGGTGATAATCTAAACAAACGTTTTAATTTATCTGCCTACAAAACGATGAACCAAGTATTAAAGACGATTGATATCTCTAGTGGAAATGAGAACTTCGTTGAAGTGGCATCTACGATTTCATCAGACATTCACATTATTACAATAAATTCTGATTTATTCTTTAAAGCTGAAGAAAACTGGAACACCTATGTGAACTTAAAAAGTAAAAAAGAGAATGTTTACATTCATGAAATAAAATCTATTCATGGGCATGATGCTTTTTTAATTGAATTCGATCAACTAGAGCGTTTTTTAAAACCAATATTTAAAGTTGATGCTAAGGTTTCTGACCTCAAAGAAAAAAATGTTGCATAAATATATTTTTCATTTTACTTCATAAGGGTTAATAACGGTTGCGTTAAGAGTAATAATTCTTAATTTACTAACTTATCTTAGCACCTTGAATAATCCTGAAAACACAGCATCTAATTCTCCAGTAAAACGAAAGTATCGTTGGTTACGCAGAACGCTACGCGTATTGCTTACCATTATTATCTTTTTGGTTTTCGTAATTTTATTTATTAAAAGTTCTTTTGGTCAAAACATTATTGTAAACAAAACAACGAACTATATTTCTAATAAAACAGGGACTAAGGTTGAGATCAAAAAGCTGTTTATCACTTTTGATGGTAATCTTCAACTCAACGGACTTTATCTTGAAGACAAAAAAGGAGATACGTTGGTCTATTCAAAATCGTTAGAAGCCAACATACCAATTTGGCAAATGATAAAAGGTGAAAGTATTGGAGTTGATGCCTTAAATTGGGACGGATTACGTGCAAATATTGTAAGACATGACTCAATAAATGGTTATAATTTTCAATTTCTAATTGATGCATTCGCAACTACAAATACTACAAGCGTCGCTAGCGATAAGGCTTCCACTCCACTCCAACTAGTCATTGGTAATTTAGACTTTAATAATATAGATATTGTTTTTAACGATGCTGTAGCTGGTATAGATTCTAGATTTAAGATTGGCCATTTAATTGCCAATATGAATACTACTAATGTTGAAGACATGATTTTTGATGCATCGACTATAGAAATAAACAACTCCAATATAAAGTTTATTCAAAAGCCTGTAGCCTTAGACACTACATCTTCAAATGTGCCTCTTCCTAAATTTACTTCAGAGCATATTGCTTTAAATAATGTCATAACCTATTACGAATCACAAGCAAACGGAATCATTGCTGATGTCAATATTTCGGAATTTTCAACCAAAGCACCAAATTTAAATTTAGCAGACAATAATTTTAAACTAGACTTAATTTCGCTGAAAAATTCAGAAATTAAAATAACCACTGAAGCACCAATTAAAAATACAGGAGAAGTAGACAAAACAACAAATAACTCAATTTTTATTTGGCCTCAGATTGAGTTGGACATTTCGGCAATAGATTTTGAAAAAAATAAAATCAGTTACAGTGCTGGCAATGCTAAAACAAAAGAAAATGTTCTTAATCCTAATGCTATATCGCTTACCCAATTAACGCTTCAAGCTAAAAACATCTTACTAAAAGATAAAAGTGCCAGCCTAAACTTAGAACAATTTAAGTTTTATGAAGCTTCAGGTTTAAATCTAAAACAATTGGCCGTTAGACTTAAAGCAAACGACCAAAGCTTAGAATTAAATGATTTAAACTTTCAATTAAATAACAATATAGTCAATGGATTTGCTTCATTAAGTTACGAGTCAGTGTCACAGTTAATAGACTCGCCAAATAAGACGAAAGTTAATCTTAATTTGCCAAGTTACCAAGTGTCATTATCAGACATATTTAAATTTCAACCAACGTTAAAGGACAATGCATATTTAAGTACGTTAAGCCAAAAAGAAATCAAAGGTCAACTAAAAGCGTCCGGCACTTTGGCCTCTATAGATTTAAATAAGGCTGAAGTTATTTGGGGAAAATCAACAAAAATAACTACTTCTGGCTCACTTCAAAACATAACAAATACGGATTCTTTATATTTTAATATTCCAAAATTTTCGTTGGTAACAACGCGAACAGATATTGCTAATTTTATAAGTGAAAAGGATTTAGGAATTAATGTTCCAAAAGCTATTGAATTAACTGGCACACTAAATGGTAGCATCACTAATATTGAAACCAAAACAGAACTCATCTCATCTCAAGGCAATATAACTATCGATGCTCGCTTAAAAAACGAAAATATTATTACATATAATGCAGACGTATCAATTGCAGATTACCACATTAATGAATTGTTAAATGATCCGCAATTTGGCACTTTAAGTTTAAACCTAAAATCCGAAGGACGAGGAAACGATATAAATACACTCAATGCTAATCTTGAGGCTACCATTTTAGAATTTCAGCTAAACAATTATGCCATAAAAAACTTAGATCTAAACGGTAAAATTAAAAATGGAACTGGGAATATCATATCCAAATACAAAGATGAAAATCTAAATATTGATTTAGATGCTTTAGTGGTTTTAGACTCAGTTAAACCAGAAGCTAACGTAAATTTAAATGTCATTGGTGCAGATTTACAAGCGCTTGGCTTAATGAAACGTAATATAAAAACTGCCATGCAAATTGAAGCAGATTTTAAAGGTAATGGCGAAAATTATGAAGCTAATGCAAGCATAGACAATGGTGTGGTAGTTTATGACAACAAAAGCTACTTACTTGGTAATGTAGACGCTTTTGCGTTTGTAGATAAGGATACAACATCCGTCACTGTAAGGAATAAAATAATAAATCTAGACTTACAATCTAACGCTAACCCTCAAGCCTTTAGTACAGCGATAAAAAGACATATTTTCAGTTATTTTTACAGAGATGAAGTAGTGTCTGATACCATTTCAAACTACGTAAACTTAAAACTAGAAGGAAAAATATCTGAATCGCCATTAACCAATGAAGTTTTTCTTGTAAACATCAAGGATTTGGACACTGTAAATCTAAGTGTAGATTTTAATGAAAAAGAACGAAAACTTGCAGCCAACATTACAGCTCCTCATATTAATTATAGTGGAAATACATTAGACAGTTTAGCCTTTTCAATGGACACTAATATAGATAATTTTAATTTCAATCTTGGGTTTAAAAATATATCTGCAGGACCATTAGATGTGCCCAAAACCATTATAAAAGGTAGACAATCTAATCATGAATTACATTTAGATTTTTTAGGCTTCCATAACGGAGAAAAACTAATGAATGTGAATACTAACTTATCAGGAAGCCGAGAGCGCTTAGTATTTTCTGTTGATCCAGATAGCTTAATTCTCAATAAGCAAAAATGGACTATTCCTCAAAACAATGAAGTTGTAATAACCGATAAAAATTTAGATTTCAACGCATTCAAAATCACTAAAGACAACCAATCTATAGAGCTTACGGACAAACTAAACAGTATTACAAAAGAACATATTGCAATCACTTTTAAAGACTTTAATATCAATGAGGTTTTTAATTATTTAAGTCCCAATGCAGAATTAGCAACAGGAAATTTACAAGGGAATTTTATCCTAGAAAATCCTTTTACAAAAACCGGAATTATTGCTGATCTTAATATTGAAGAATTCAAAGTATTAAAAACAGACTTAGGCATTCTGAGTATTAATGGAAATTCATTAGGTGAAAACAACTATGCTTTTAACGCAGGCTTAAAAGGTGGCGATATAGATTTTGATCTTGTAGGTGATTACACCGTGAATAATACTGTGGCGAATTTAGACCTTAATTTTGATATTAATGAGTTTAAAATGAAAGCACTAAATACGCTTTCATTGGGAGAAATTAAAGATACTGATGGTAGCTTTTCGGGTAAATTTAAACTCACAGGAACAACTGAAGATCCACAATATACTGGCTCCATAATTTTTAATAACGCTGGTTTTAACGTTGGCAAACTTAATTCTAAGTTCACTATGGCGAATGAAAAACTTAATGTTGATAATAATGGACTATCAATGTCTAATTTCACTATTAAAGATGAAAACAATAATGCACTAGTACTTTCTGGTGAGATTGGCACTGAAAATTTAATTAATCCAACTTTTGATTTAAATGTAGAAGCAAAAGATTTTCAAATACTAAATGCTACAAAAGATGATAATGAAGCCTTTTATGGCAAAGCTACTTTTAATGCTGACGCTAATTTAACTGGCGATTTGCAAATCCCAAAATTAGATGCAAAACTTACTGTAGGTTCTGATACTGATTTCACTTACATTATGCCATCCGCAGTTGCTAGCGTAGAGGAACGCGATGGTGTTGTTGTTTTTGTAAACCGTGAAAATCCTGATGCTATCCTTACACAAACTGAAGAGCAAACAGCCACTATAAAGGGTTTTGATATTTCTACAATGCTTAATATTGGAAAAAACGCTTCGGTAACTGTTGTTATTGATGAAGAAACAGGAGACAATTTTAAGGTGTCTGGTGAAGGCGATTTTATTTTTACAATGAATCCAAATGGTCGCATTACGCTAACCGGAAGTTATGAAATTTCAGATGGACACTATGAATTAAATCTCTATAATTTGGTAAACAAAAAATTTCTAATAGCAAACGGAAGTAAAATAACATGGTCTGGCGATCCCTTTGACGCTCAACTAAATGTACAAGCAATTTACAACATAGAAACATCTGCTTTAGGGCTGATGGCTTCTCAACTTTCAAATGCAACTTCTACTGTAAAAAACAAGTACAAACAAGTATTACCTTTTAATGTATACCTTAATATTGATGGAGAATTACTTCAACCTAAGATTGCATTTAATTTAGACATGCCGGAGGACGACCAAGGCGCTATTGGAGGACAAGTTTACGGACGAGTACAACAGATTAACCAGCAAGAAGGAGAACTTAATCGTCAAGTGTTTTCTTTATTAGTTCTTAATCGTTTCTATCCAGATTCTGGTAGTGATGGAAGTAGTGGTGGTTTTGCAACCATAGCACGCGATAATTTAAACGATGCTGTTTCAGATCAATTAAACACCTTTTCTAATAAGTTATTAGGCAACTCAGGTGTAGAACTTGATTTTGGCCTCAATAGTTACACCGATTACCAAGGTGATTCACCAACAGACAGAACACAGCTAGATATTGCTGCACAAAAAAAATTATTTAATGATAGATTAACTGTTAGAGTTGGTAGTGAAGTGGACATACAAGGTAGTAGCAGTACAGATGGAGCAACACCTTTAATTGGTAATGTAAGTTTAGAATATACATTAACTGAAGATGGAAGATATATTTTAAAAGGGTTTAGAAAAAGTGAGTTTGAGAACGTAATTGATGGTCAAACCATTGTAAGTGGAATTGCCTTGATATTTACTAAAGAGTTTAACCAATTTAGCGAACTTTGGCAAGCAATGCTTCAAGCTAAAAAAGAACGAAAAGAACAACGCGAAGCTGACGAAAAACTTGAATTAAAACAAGAAGAAACAGATCGAAGTATCGAAAACAAAAAGAATTAGACTTGAATAGATTTTTAAAACATATTATTCTAACAATCCTGGTTATAACAACACTATTCTCGTGTAGTATAAAAAAATATATACCCGAAGGTGAAAGATTATACTCTGGTGCAAACGTTGAAATAAAATCAGATTCTTCTGTTGTCATTTCTAAAAACTTAAAACCAGAACTTGCAACTGTTGTTAGACCTCAACCCAACTCAAAGTTTTTGGGCATGTATCTGGGTTTGTATTATCATTATAAAGCACAAAATAAAAATCCAGGATTCATAAATAGATGGCTAAATAAAAAAATAGGCGAAGAACCGGTATATCAATCTGATGTTAAACCCTTTGAAGTTGAAGAAATATTACGAAATAGGCTAGAAAACAAAGGTTATTTCTACAGTTCATCATCTTCTTCTTTTGAAGAAGATGAATTAGAAGCGTCTGTGACCTACAAGATTAATATTAAAAAAGCGTATCGATTAGCAAGTTTTAAAATTGATTCAATGCCAACACCTTTGTACAGCGATGTACAAAACATAGTGAGTAATTCTCCTTTTAAAAAAGACACACGTTTTGATTTAACATACATGAAATTAGAACGACAGCGCTTAGATTCAGAATTAAAGAAAAGAGGGTATTACAATATGAATTCTGATTTTTTCATTTTTGAAGCAGACACCAATCAGTATGACAATAAGCGCTATAATTTATTTTTAAAACTCAAAGCTGAAGTTCCTAAAAAATCAAAAATACCTTACAAAATAAATAGAATTAACATCTATCCAAATTACGACTTACAAGATTCTACACATTCTAAAATGGAGCGATTTAATGATAAAAACTACTATCAAGATTCGCTATTTATAAAACCAAAATATTTAGACAAATACATTACACTAAAAGAAGGCGAATATTATAATCCCAAAACCTCAAAGAATACAGCCAGACGCTTATCTACGTTAGGAAGTTACAAATACGTGAATATTCAATATAAAGAAATTGATTCTTTACAAACCGATAGTTTAGGCATGCTAGAAGCTAATATTTTTCTATCACCTTTAACCAAACGCGCTATAAGAGCAGAACTACAAGCCGTTACAAAATCTAATAATTTTACAGGCCCTAATCTCGCTCTAACATACAGTAATAGAAATTTATTTAAAGGCGGAGAAGTTTTAAACATTAGTGGTAATGTTGGTTACGAAGTACAATTTGCTAGTGGAGACAATTCAAATTTAAGTAGTGTAGAGTTAGGATTAAAAGCCGAAGTCATATTTCCTAGAGTACTTTTTCCTTGGAAATTCAACGAAAACTTCTTTGAATATTCTATACCAATTACAAAAACGAGTTTAGGTGTAAATTACCTAAGTAGGAGCCAATTATACACCTTAATTTCTGGAAGTGCTCTTTTTGGTTACTCATGGAATGCTAATCGTTATATAACTTATCAGTTTAATCCTATTTCAGTGAATTATACAGAACTCACAAAAACCTCAGCGGAATTTGAAGCCATTTTAGATGAAAACCCATTTCTACAACAAAGCTTCGATCAGCAGTTTATTCCTGGCATGACCTTTTCTTTTACTTACAATGGGATGGTAGATTCAAATAAAACTAACCAATTTTTTGCCAATGCCACATTAGATATCGCAGGTAACTCCGTAAGTCTTTTTGATAAGGAAACTGAGCAAAATGAGCCTAATACATTTCTTGGCTTACAGTACGCACAATATGCAAAAACCGATATTGAAATAAGATACCATTACAATTTTGGTAAAAACAAATCACATACACTCGCTACCAGATTATTTGCTGGTTATGGTTTGCCTTACGGAAACTCTGAGATCATTCCATATGTAAAACAATATTTTTCTGGTGGACCTTATAGTGTTAGAGCCTTCAGAATTCGATCTCTAGGACCAGGAACATATAACTCAGAAAATGACGAAAACAGTGACAATACCTATTTTGATCAAACAGGAAACATACGATTAGAGGCAAATGCAGAATATCGTTTTCCATTGTTTTCATTTTTTAAAGGTGCTATTTTTGCAGATGCAGGTAATGTTTGGAACTCAAAAGCAAATCCTACATTTGATGGTGAAGACAAGTTTACCTCCAATTTTATAAATGAATTGGGAATGGGAGCAGGTTTTGGTTTACACATCGATGTGCAAGGTTTTGTAATTAGGTTTGATTTAGCTGCACCATTTCATGATCCGACAGAGAACGAAGGAAATCGTTTAGATTTTAAAATAGACGAACCTATTCTTAATTTTGCCATTGGCTATTCGTTTTAAGACAAAGTGAAGTTAATCTTGGTTCTTGGTTCTTGGTTCTTGGTTCTTAAAATTATTCAGTCGCCATTCTATTCTCAAAAATTTAATACCTTTAGTAAAACATAAATTTTCAAAAATTAGACCCACAATATTATATGACAGATAAAAAACAATTCATGCATGAAGCTGTAAGGGCTGCCTTAAAAGGAATGAACAACAATGAAGGAGGACCATTTGGTTGCGTCGTAGTAAAAGACGGAAAAATTGTAGGACGAGGTAACAACAAAGTAACCTCAACCAACGATCCAACAGCACATGCCGAAGTTACAGCCATTAGAGATGCTTGTAAAAATTTAGATTCGTTTCAATTAAACGGTTGCGAAATTTACACCTCTTGTGAACCTTGTCCAATGTGTTTAGGTGCTATTTATTGGGCGAGACCAGACAAAGTATATTACGGAAGCAACCAAGTCGATGCTGCAAATATTGGCTTTGATGACGAGTTTATTTATAAAGAAATTCCATTACCCTACGAGAAAAGAAGCATTCCTTTTGAGCAACTAGCCAGAGACATTGCTTTAGAACCGTTTCAAGAATGGAGTAAGAAAGCGGATAAGACTGAGTATTAGTTTTAAATAATTTGAAAAATATTTATCTTTTAACAATTGCGGTCATTTTTACAACTGCTTCTTGTAAATCTAACCCAAAATATTCAGAGTATGATGAGTCTGATTTTTATGAGGTGCAAGGAGTCATAACTTCTGCAGTCCAAAATGACAATTCATTTGATAATTCAATAGTTAAGAATATTAGTTATTCTTATTTTTTAGATCGTGAAAATCCTAAAAAGGGAATTGAAAAGAATTTGGAAATATTTGAAGCAAAAAAAGGATATCCTTTAATAGTACTTGTCCATAAAGATAACGAAGACATAAGCTTTTATGGCAGAGTTGGCATTCTTGATAGTATTAATGAAAATGAAAGGGCATTTTTAAGAAAACATATTAACCATGAAATCAAAAAATTGAATTTAAGAAAATGAAAGCCATCATCATTAATAACAAAATCAACTTCTTTTTAATGATTTTTTCAATTCTTCTCTTGTTGAAATTTTGGATTGGCATATTTTCTCATGATGAATTTAAAGGTCATCATCTTTTCATAAAACATAGACCTATTTGGAAAACATATTTTTATTCGCCTCGTGGCATGAGTGATTTAAAATTATCAGAAATGTCAAAAGAAAAAAAGCATGAACAGACATTATTTAATGAGTTCATAATACGTAATCAAAATTTATAATTAAAATTGATAACCTTCATCCTAAACAATAAAACAATAACCACTTCAGAGAATTCTGGAATGACCTTATTAGATTTCGTACGTTACCAACAACGTCTCACAGGCACCAAAATTGGTTGCCGCGAAGGCGATTGTGGTGCTTGCACATTACTAGTTGGCACATTAGAAAACAATACTATAGAATACAAAAGCATAACCTCTTGTATTTCGCCATTAGGAAATGCACATGGTAAACACGTTGTAACAGTTGAAGGCACAAATCTAACAGATAAATTAACCACTGCACAAGAAGCGATGAAATCAAATTATGCCACACAATGCGGCTTTTGCACACCTGGTTTTGTAGTAGCGCTCACTGGTTTTGCATTGTCAAATTCAGAAAACAATTACTCTAATGCTTTAGATGCTATTAGTGGAAACATTTGTAGATGTACAGGTTACAAGTCTATCGAAAAAGCAGCACATCAAGTTGTTGAAAAATTAGAACATAAAGGAAAGCAATCGATTGATTGGTTAATTAAAAACGAATTTATTCCTGAGTATTTTAAAACTATTCCAAAACGTTTAAAAGATTTAGAAGCACAAGATTTAAACCAATCAAAAGGAAAATTTGTTTCTGGCGGAACGGATTTATATGTACAACAAGCAGACCTTTTAATTGATAATAAGGTTCATCTAATTGCCGAAAAAGACTATCTAAAAGGCATCGCGATTGAAAACGGAGTTTGTACCATTGGAACAAACTCAACCGTTTCCGATTTATGGAATCATACCGAATTGAACCACTATTTTCCAAATTTAAAAAAGCATCTTAAACTAGTCTCTTCAGAGCAAATTAGAAACATGGCTTCCTTTGGTGGTAACTTGGTTAATGCTTCGCCAATTGGAGATATGACTATTTTCTTTTTAGCCTTAAATAGTACTATTACTATTTCAGATGAGAATAATAAAGAACGTAAAATTTCGCTAAAAGATTTTTATCAAGCTTACAAAACTTACGACTTACAGGAAGGCGAACTTATTAAAAATATCAGTTTCAAATTACCAACAAAAACAACATTCTTTAATTTTGAAAAAGTTTGTAAACGAACCCATTTAGATATTGCAAGTGTTAATTCTTCAATTCATATTACTATAGAAAAAGATGTCATTTTAGAAGCACATATTGCTATTGGAGGAGTTGCTGCAATTCCTAAATACTTGCACAAAGCATCGGCTTTTTTAACAGGAAAATCATTAACATCAGCAACTATTTTAGAAACTAACGCCATGCTTCAAAATGAAATTAGTCCAATTAGTGATGTTCGAGGTACAAGTGATTATAAACGCTTATTAGCAAGACAATTATTCTTTGCGCATTTCACGACCTTATTTTCAGAGCAATTCACATTAAACGATTTTATTCAACATGCATAAAAACACAGATAATAAAATCCTAGATTCAAAATTAGATGCTGTTTCAAAGTCTCTAAAAAAGAGTATTAAAAACCTCGATTCTTATACACATGTTCGTGGAGAATCTTTGTACGTGGACGATGTAAATATTAGGCAAGGTACTTTTCACGCTGTGGTTTTTGATTCGCCAAAAGCACACGGAAAAATTAAAAGCATCGATTATTCTCAAGCCGAAGCCTTACAAGGTGTAGAACGAATTTTTACATATAAAGATGTTCCTGGCAAAAACGAAATTGGCGGAATTATTCCTGATGAACCGTTATTCGCAGAACACGAAGTCCATTTTTGGGGCATGCCAATTGCACTAATCGTAGCAGAATCTGAATTTATTGCGAGAAAAGCTAGAGATTTAATAACAATAGATATTGAAGAACTTCCTGTAATTACAACGGCAAAAGAAGCGAAAGCAAAAGGCAGTTTTATCAATGCACCACGTTCTTTTAGTCTAGGAGATACTGATAAAGCATTTGCAGATTGCGATTATATTTTTGAAGGCGAAACGTTCTCAAACGGGCAAGAACATTTATATATTGAAGCGCAAGGTGCGTATGCAGAACCTTTAGAAAATGGCAATATAAAAATCACGTCTTCTACACAAGGTCCTACTGCTGTGCAAAAAACAGTGGCTCAAGTTTTGGGTGTTGCCATGCATAAAATTGAAGTTGATGTCACACGACTTGGTGGTGGATTTGGTGGTAAAGAAGACCAAGCAACACCTTGGGCTGTAATGGCTGCATTAGCAACCTATCATTTAAACCAATCGGTAAAATTGATACTGAATCGTCACGATGACTTACGTATGACGGGAAAACGTCATCCATACGAAAGCACTTATAAAATTGGCTTAACCAAAGACTTAAAAATCTTAGCGTATCAATCTGAATTTTTACAAAATTCTGGTGCTGCAGCAGATTTATCGCCAGCCATTGCAGAACGAACTTTGTTTCACGCTACCAACAGTTATTACGCACCAAACGTAACTACAAAAGTATTAAGTTGTAAAACCAACTTACCACCAAATACAGCTTTTAGAGGTTTTGGCGGACCACAAGGTATGTTTGTTATTGAATCTGCTATTGCAAAAGCAGCTCATAAAATTGGTGTGAGTCCGAGAGAGATTCAAGAAGCTAACTTACTAGATGAAAACGACACCTTTTCTTATGGTCAAATTGCTAAAAAAGTAGAAGCAAAAAACACATGGCATTCAGCAAAACAATTATTTGATATTGAAACTTTAGAACAAGAGGTTTCAGATTTCAATAAAAAAAATACTGCATTCAAAAAAGGACTATCGTTTATGCCAATTACATTTGGTATTTCCTTTACCAATACACCAATGAATCACGCACGTGCTTTGGTTCATATTTATTTAGATGGAAGTATTGGTATTAGCACAGCTGCTGTAGAAATGGGACAAGGTGTAAATACCAAGATGATGCAAATTGCAGCTGATGTTTTCTCTGTTTCAATAGAACATATTAAAATTGAAACCACTAATACAACTAGAGTTGCAAACACCTCGCCTTCTGCTGCGAGTTCTACTGCGGATTTAAACGGAAAAGCAACTTTAATGGCATGTAATGCTTTACTAGATCGACTAAAAAATGTGGCAGCCACACATTTAAAAGTGCGACCAGAAGCCATTGTGTTAAAAGATGAATTCGTTTATATAAATAACGACAAAACAGAAGTTGAATGGAAACATCTGATAAGTATGGCGATGCTAGAGCGTGTCGCATTAACCGAAAATGCACATTACGCCACACCAGAAATTCACTTTGACAAAACCAAAGAAAAAGGACATCCATTCGCTTATCATGTATACGGAACAGCGATTACAACAACAACTATAGATTGTACGCGTGGAACTTATGAATTTGACGCTGTGAAAATCGTTCACGATTATGGAAAAAGTATGAGTGAAGGTATTGATTTAGGTCAGGTTGAAGGTGCACTAATCCAAGGCATTGGTTGGATGACCATGGAAGAAATTGCCTATAATGAAGATGGACGTTTATTATCAAATGCTTTGTCTACTTACAAAGTTCCTGATATTTTTTCCGTACCAAAAACAGTTGAAGTAATTCCTGTTGAAACGGAAGGAAACGACATGGCTATTTTAAAATCGAAAGCCGTTGGCGAACCACCTTTAATGTATGGCATTGGTGCTTATTTTGCGCTTCAGAATGCCATTACAGCTTTTAATCCAAAATACGATTTAGAGTTTCATGCGCCAATGACACCTGAGAAGGTTTTGATGGCATTATATAAAAAATAAATTCTTATCGCACTACACTACAAAAAATCGAACATTACAAAAGGCGCACTAATCTACAGTGCTGGCGACACTATCGCTGCACTTCTGTTAGATGAATTTTCTTGGATGCGCTTATTAGGAATGGTATTGGTTGGTGCTAGTTTTTACGCTTTTGAAATCCCAAATTATTTTGATTGGATTGTAAAAAAGACACATTTCTTAAAAGGAATAAAAGCAACTTTAACCAAAACGGGTTTAGCTATTGCCTATTTCAATCCGCTTTGGATTGCAAGGCATTTACTCTTTATTAAATTATTTTCAGGTCAGTTTGAAGCTATTGGCTTCAACCTCTTAGATATTGCCTTTTGGTCTTTTCTAGTCAATATTCCAATTTCATTTATAGCTAATTATTTAATTCAAAATCGCTTTAAACTAAAGTGGAGGTTTTTAGGAAGCGCCATATTTTCAGCACTAATGGCAATATATTATGCTTTAAGCGAAACCATTTTCAGCTAGAACACTTTATTCGTTTTTAGTGTAATAATGCACTTGTATTAGTTGAGCAACGACACTAATAGCAATTTCCTTTGGTGTATTTCCGCCAATATCTAAACCAATTGGACAAACTACATTACTCATACCTTCTTCAATATTTAGATCGTTAATAAGCATATTATTAAAGCGCACTTTTTTCGTTTTGCTACCAATTAAACCCAAAAATTTTGTTTCGTTTTGTAAAGCCATAGCTATAATATCAAAGTCTATTGCATGGTTATGAGTTAACACTAAAACATAACAATTATTGCCCCATTTTACAACATCCTTAAAGGTTTTAAAATCAGTTTCAGAGGTTTGATGCGTCTTAATAGTTTTATCTAAATCGAGACTAGACAACCAACTATCTCGAGAATCTAATAAATTAACTTGAAAAGGTGTATCCACTAATAATTTTGCAATTTCAACACCTATATGGCCTGCTCCAAACAAAAATAATTCTGGCGATTGATTCATGGGTTCTATTATAAATTCTACTTTTCCTCCGCAACATTGTTCAAACTCTGGACCTAAAGTATATGTTGATTCAATAATTCTATTTTCATTCAAGGCAACAATAGCTTCTTCTATGGCCAAAAATTCTAATTTCCCACCACCAATTGTTCCATAAGTTTTTTTATCACTGGTCATTATCAATCGAGAACCAACAGTACATGGTGTAGAACCTAAACATTTTGTAACGGTCACTAACGCAACAGGAATTTGCTTTTGTTTAAATTCGGCTAAAAGAGTAATCCAATTTTGCATCTACAAGGTTAAAAGAAAATTAAAAGTAATACTTTTTGAGTTTGACATATATGAAATTGAACACAATTGCATCCTTTAAACGTAGATCCTCATACCATTTTATTTTTTTTGACCTAAATTTGGTTTTATGAAACACCTCTTCATCGTCATCTTTATTTTTTCCTATGTCTTTAGCTCTGCGCAAAACGTACAAACCTACACGTATGCTGTCAAAGGTTTAGACACACTTAAAATGGACGTTTATAAGCCAGAAAACATAAAAGAAACAGACAGTTTACCTGTTGTAGTTTGGATGCATGGTGGTGGATTTTCTGGTGGAAGTCGCGCTGGTACAGACGAAACAAACATTGCTAATTTTGCCACTTCAAAAAACTACATTGGTATTTCCATTTCTTATCGTCTATTAAGAAAAGGTATCAAAACGGGATTTGGCTGTAAATGCTCTAAAGAAGACAAACTCTTTACCTTTAATCAAGGTGTCCTCGATTTTTTAGATGCCACCCAATTTATATATGATAATAGTGACACTCTACAAGTAGATACTAGTAAAATAATTGCAGCAGGAAGCAGCGCAGGTGCAGAAATTATTCTACATACTGTTTTTATGAAACGATTTTTCTTGTCTAACGATACGGCTTATGATTCCATTAAATATGCTGCAGCTATTTCTTTTTCTGGTGCCATTTTAAATAGTGAAGATATTATAACTACTAATGCTATACCTACTGTACTTTTCCATGGCACAAACGATACCACAGTACCTTTTAGTACAGCACCACATCACAATTGCCAACCCAATAAAGTGGGTTATATGATGCTAGATGGACCTAACACTATTGTAAAAAAACTTGAAGAATTAGAAACGCCATATTATTTCAATATTGTAAAAGGAGGTGCTCATGAAGTCGCTTCGGTTAACAGTAATGATTTAGATGATATTTTCTACTTTTTAGATAAAACTGTAAGAAAAAATGATGTTCTTCAAATCACTGAATATTCCTTACCACAACTAACAAAATACTAATCGATAAAATTAATTTCAAATTTTGTTATGTCTTTGAAATCATTTCGACAAAACAATTTTTGATTCAAATCTTAAAAAAACACTATATGTCTAAACCATATTACGACGCTGCAGATTTACGCAAATTTGGAAAAATTACAGAATGGAGTGAAGAACTTGGCAACAAATTCTTTGACTATTACGGAAAAGTTTTTGAAGAAGGCGCGCTTACTGCTCGTGAAAAATCATTGATTGCTTTAGCTGTAGCGCATACAGAACAATGTCCTTATTGCATTGATGCGTACACTAAAGATTCACTTCAAAGAGGTGTAACCAAAGAAGAAATGATGGAAGCCATACATGTTGGTGCTGCTATCAAAAGTGGTGCAACCTTAGTACATGGTGTACAAATGATGAATAAAGTAAATAAATTAGATGGGTAAAAAAAGCCCCTTTTAATTTCCCCAAAAGGGAAAAACTAGCACTTGATTAATTAGCAAGCTTACAAAACCCGAAATAGATTAATGGCGACAGCAACAAAATCACTAAAAAAGCAAGGAAGCGATTTAGCACAAAGCAACAAACAATTAGAAATACTTTCTAATGGTATTTTTCAAAATGGAGAATTACCAACGTTTAAAGCTAAGATTTCTGAAACGAGTCAATTTCCTTTAAAAGCAAAAAAACTTGAAATTCTACAAATCAATGTGGGTTACATGTGCAACCAAGTGTGCGACCATTGTCACGTTGATGCTGGTCCAGACCGAAAGGAAATAATGACCAGAGACACCATGAGACAATGTCTTGAGGTGATTAAAAACACAGGCGCACACACTTTAGATTTAACTGGAGGCGCACCAGAAATGAATCCAGATTTTAGGTGGTTTGTAGAAGAAGCTGCTAAAGCCGGAATTAAAGATTTTATAGTGCGTTCTAACCTTACCATCATTAGAGCCAATAAAAAATATTACGATTTACCTGAGTTTTTTAAAAAACACAACGTACACGTGGTAAGTTCTATGCCACACTGGACACGTGGAAAAACGGACAAACAAAGAGGCGATGGTGTTTTTGATAAGTCAATAAAAGCCTTGCAAGAATTAAATGCCGTTGGTTACGGCATGCCAGGAAGTGATTTACGTCTCGATTTAGTGTACAATCCATCTGGCGCATTTTTACCAGGAGACCAAGCTTCTATGGAAAAGGATTTTAAAAAGGCATTAATGGAAGATTTTGGTATTGAATTTCACAATTTATTTGCCATTACCAATTTACCAATCGCTCGATTTTTAGATTTCCTTATTGCTTCAGAAAATTATGAAGACTATATGTATTCGCTGGTAGAAGCTTATAATCCTGCTGCCGTAGAAAATGTAATGTGTACCAACACCATTTCTATCAGTTGGGATGGATATTTATTTGATTGTGATTTTAACCAAATGTTAGAATTACCAGTAAATAGTAAGTCTAAGCATATTTCAGATTTTAATGAAGAATTATTAGAAGGACGAAATATCGTAATTTCACAACATTGTTACGGTTGTACTGCTGGTGCAGGAAGCAGCTGTCAAGGTGTTGTCGCTTAACCCAATTCCGGCGAAAGCAGGAATCTAGAAAATAAAAGAATCTAAAATATAAGATTCCTGCTGTCGTAGGAATAAAAGATGACCAACCAAACCGCCATATTAATCTTTGCAAATTCTGCAGAAAAAGAATTGATGTCTACATCAAGTTCTTCTGCTGATTTTTTTGAATTGCTTGATACGGAAACGGTAAAAACGGTTAAAAAAACAGGTTTACCTTATTTTCATTATTCTGAAAAGGAACAAACAGGACAGACTTTTGGCGAGCGTTTTACAAATGCTATTGCTACAATTTACAATAAAGGATTCAACCAAGTTATTACACTTGGCAATGATATACCTCATCTTACCGCTAATCACATTTTAAAAGCCAAAGACCAACTAAATCATTCCGATGTCGTTTTAGGACCTTCTACGGATGGTGGTTTTTATTTAATGGGTTTCAAGAAAACGCATTTTAATACAACCAAAATTCAAAATCTTCCTTGGCAAACTAAACAGCTTCGTCATTGTTTAAATTCTGAATTACAGCAGCAACATATAAAAACGGCTTATCTTGAAACCTTATCTGATATCGATGATGCTTCTGATTTTGAACTCATTTTAGAAAGTTTCAAACCCTTAGATTTTAAGATAAAAAAACTACTCTTAAAACTTCGGAAGGCCACTCAAGCATACTCTAGTTTAACTGCAGTTTTTCATGGTAGAACCGTTTTTAAAAAACACTATAACAAAGGCTCGCCTATTTTACTTCATATTTAAAACGGGAATTTAAATTACAGAATTTCCCACGATTTTTTCATCCAAACCAAAACATCTCAAAAAAATCGCCACGTTTTGTGGTCTTAATATGAAGCACATTTACACAGGCTTACTGCTATGCTTATGCTTTTTCAGTAATGCTCAAATTACAATTACCGGAACCGTCACAGATGCCGTTTCTACAACACCTTTACCGTTTGTAAATATTACATCAAACACAGGTTTAGGCACTACAACAAATGACGATGGTACTTATAGTATTGTGGTGTCGTCTACGGCAGATACACTTACATTTTCGTTTTTAGGTTTTAAGTCTCAAACTATTGTGATTGGCGACCAAACCCTAATTAATATCGCTTTAGAAGAAGATTCTGCGGCTTTAGACGAAGTGGTTATCACAGCTTTAGGTTTAGAACGCGATACCAAAGAATTGGGTTATGCGGTACAAGCCATTTCTTCAAAGAATTTAAACGAAGTAAAAACCATCAATTTTTTAGACAACTTACAAGGTAAATTAGCTGGTGTAACCGTTACACAAGGTGCAACAGGTGTTGGGTCGTCTTCTAAAATTACCATTAGAGGCGAAGCATCTTTTTCTAATAACAATCCATTATTTGTGGTAGATGGTGTACCGATTAACAACGAAACGGTTTTTAATTTTACGAATGAAGCTGCTGCTGGATTTCAAGAAATTGATTTTGGAAATGGTGGCATGGAAGTAAATCCGGATGATATTGCGTCTGTTACCGTTTTAAAAGGCCCAAGTGCTGCTGCTTTGTATGGCACAAGAGCTTCTAATGGTGTTATAGTTATCGACACCAAAAATGGCAGTAACAAAAGAGGCTTAGGCATTAGTATTAACACATCATTATTTGTGGATTCGGCGTTTAGATTACCAGATTTTCAAAATTCTTATGGTCAGGGAAATTCTGGTCAGTTTGAATATGTAGATGGTCTTGGTGGTGGTATCAATGATAATATTACCTATTCTTGGGGACCGCGTTTAGATACTGGTTTACTTATTCCGCAATTTGATAGTCCTGTGCAGTTAGCAAACGGTTCTTTTGTAAGAGGTGGCGACACTGCACTTTATAACGGCTTAGATATTACTGCGACGCCTTTTGTGTCTCATCCAGATAACCTAAAAGATTTCTATCAAACTGGTACCACAACCATTAATAATATTTCAGTGTCTAATGGATTTGATACCGGAAACTACCGATTATCATTTACTGATTTAAGAAGTGAATCTATAATTCCTGGTGTTAATTTAGATAGACAAACCATTGCTGCTAAATTAAATTTTAATCCAAGTAAAAAGACTGAAATCAATGCTTCTATTAGTTATATAAATTCTAGTAGCGACAACAGACCTTCTAATGGTTACGGCAGTGAAAATGCCAATTATTCACTGGTGGCTTGGGGACCACGTTCTTTAAATATTGAAAATTTAAAGGATTATTGGCAACCTGGTTTAGAAGGCACACAACAATATTCGTTTAATTATACCTTTTTTGATAATCCGTATTTCATATTAAACGAAAACACCAATTCATTTAATCGCGACCGCATTTTTGGTAACATTTCAATAACACAAGAATTAGCCAAAAACTTAAGCATTTCCTTAAGAACGGGAATGGATTACAGCACAGAAAAGCGTCAATTAAGACGTGCTTACAGTAGTAATCGTTTTAGCAATGGTGCTTATGCAGAGCACGATGTAACCTTTAGAGAGGTAAATACTGATTTTTTAATCAATTATAACAATCAATTTAATGACTTTTCGGTGGATGTATTTTTAGGTGGCAATAGACTCAACCAAAACGCAACCACAAATCAATCGCAAACCGTGAGTTTAGCGCAACCAGGAATTTACAATCTCAACAATGCAGCTTCGCCCATTGAAACGTTTCAGTTTGAAAGTGAAAAACGCATCAATTCATTTTATGGTATTACTAAATTCGGTTATAAAGACTTTTTATTTTTAGATATTACTGGTAGAAACGATTGGTCTAGTGCATTAGCAACACCATTTTCGGTAGATGGCACATCGTTCTTCTACCCTTCAGTATCTTCAAGTTTTATTCTCTCTAACGTTACGGAATTACCAAGTATATTTTCTTTTGCGAAGTTAAGAGCTAGTGTGGCGCAAGTAGGAAATGATACCAGTGCGTACCAAACCTCTGGTGCTTTTGTATCGCAAACGCCTTACAATAGTGAGCCAACGTTTAGCAACCAAGATTTTATTCCTAATTCTAATTTAAAACCAGAACGAACCACCTCTTATGAATTTGGTACCGATTTACGTTTTTTAGATAATAAATTACGATTAGATTTTACGTATTATAATGCCAATACCGAAGACCAAATCATTTCTTTACCTGTTGCTATTTCTTCAGGTTACAGTCAGCAAGTGGTTAATGGCGGAAAAGTGAATACACAAGGTGTAGAAATCATTTTAGGCATTACACCAATACAAACGGATAATTTTAATTGGAATACCACTTGCAATTTTGCCACAAACCGTTCCGTTATTAAAGATTTACCACAATCTGATGGACGATTAACACTCGCATACAGCAGAATTTACGATAGTGCTAACCAAACCGTTTGGTTTCAAGTTGAAGAAGGTGGACGCGTGGGCGATTTTTACGGCACAGGCTATCAGAAAAACGAAAATGGACAATTTTTAATTGATGATAACGGCAATTACATTGCTGATGACAATTTGAAAAAACTAGGAAATTACAATCCAGATTTCACATTAGGTTGGCGCAATAATTTCAACTACAAAAATTGGAACCTAAGCTTTTTATTCGATTGGCGACAAGGTGGAGAAATCGTTTCTAGAACACGCGCTTTAGGAAATGTTGGTGGACAATTAGCCGAAACCAGTTACAGACCAGACGATGGTATTATAGCGCAAGGTGTAAATGTTAATACTGGTGCCGCAAATACGGTTGCCATTACTGCAGAAAGTTATTACAGACAGTTTTACGATAGAAACCATGAAGAAAACAATGTTTACGATGCGTCATTTTTAAAACTGCGTCAATGTGCCATTGGTTACACCTTTAATTTTAAAGATGGCTTTTTAGGCTTAAAAGAAGGTGCAGATTTAAACCTGTCTTTGGTAGGAAATAATTTATTCGCCATTACTGAAAATCCACATTTTGACCCAGAACAATTAGCCGTACAAGGCAACGGATTTGTAAGTGGTGTTGAAGATATGAGTTATGCCACAACACGAAGCATTGGTTTTAAAGCCGGATTTAATTTCTAAAATAGTACGATGAAAAAATTTATATATACCATTTCAATTTTAAGCTTAATTTTTACAACAAGCTGTACCAAAGATTTTGAAGATATCAATACCAATCCTAACTCGCCAAGTTCAGTACAACCGAGTTTATTGCTGCGACAAGTTATTTACGATTTTGGCGAAAACATGAGCTACGAAGGTTTTGTGGCTGGAGATTTATTAGCACAACACAGAACCGCTTTAGATTTTAATTTATTTGATAGACATGCTTTAAAATCACCACAATTAGGTGGTAATCCTTGGCCTATATTTTACACCAATTTAAGAGATAATGAAATCATTTTAAACCAATCGCAAACTGTGGAGACTTTTGCAGTTTATGAAGGTCCTGCGTTAATTTTAAAAGCTTATATGACAGCTGGCTTAACCGATTTATTTGGAGACGTTCCTTATTTTGAAGCCTTTAATGGTGTTGAAGGTTCCGTAACACCTGCTTACGATTTACAGGAGGATATTTACCTCAACACTAACGGTATTTTAGATAATCTAGACAAAGGTATTACAGCCATTGAAGCTTATGCCGATGTGATTCCACTAGAAGGCGATATTTTATTCAACGGCGACTTAGACGCTTGGGTAAAGTTTGCAAATGCCTTAAAAATTAAACATTTGCTTCGTATTTCAGATAAAGTAGATGTTTCAAGCGCAATGCAAACCTTGTATGATGAAGGGAATTATATCACTTCAAACAGTGAGAATGCTATTTTCAATTTTACAAATACAGACCCAAACAGTTTTAGATTAGCACAATTACGCATTGGAGATTTCAACAACTTCGTATTATCAGAAACTATGGAAGACATATTAGTTGCATTTAACGACACCAGAATTTCAAGTTTATTTCGTCCATTTTCTAATTCAACTTCAAATGAATATAACGGACTATTAAATGGTATTGATGCGTCCTCTACCTCTATTGCCTTAGCCGATTATTCTTTAGCAAGTACAGCTTTTAGAGAAGACACATCTACATTAGACGCTAATTTTATAACAGCTTGGGAAGTGCAATTTGCTTTAGCAGAAGCAGCAGCTAAAAATATAATTAACGCCAATGCACAAACCTTATACAATAATGGCGTTACTTTGGCTTTTGAGTATTGGAACACAACATTGCCAGCAGATTACTTAACAGGACCTGCAGCTTATAATGCCTTTGGTTCAAATCCTATTGAGCAAATTTTAACGCAAAAATGGATAGCGAATGTGATTAATGGTTACGAAGGTTGGATTGAATATAGACGAACAGGCTTCCCAGAATTAAGAACTATTTCTGCGAGTTTAAATAATGATGTCATTCCAGTAAGAATGCCTTATCCTGCGGAAGAAGAAGCTTTAAATTTTGAAAATTACAGTGTCGCTGCATCGGCAACCGACAACAATAGTATAAATGTTCCAGTGTGGTGGAATGAATAAAAACGTATGGATATAATTGACTGGCAATGGCTTTTAATAATCACATCGAGTGTTTTGCTCTTTGTGCTTTCGCCATTAGCAAAAACTTCAGACGAATTTTTTAAGGCGGTTCATAACAAGAAAGCACCAAATGCTTTAGTGCTTACTGGTAGTCTTATTATTTCTTGGATTTTTGCCAAGAGTATTACCAATGCAGCAAATTTAGGCTTAAGCTTTGGTATTGTTGGCGGTGTAGCTTATGCTGGCTACTATCTATCCTTTGCCGTAGCTGGTCTTCTGATTTACAAAATAAGAACGGTTGGTGGGTTTAAGAGTATTCATGAATTCCTTACCAGTAAATTTGGAAAAGGTGCTATGGCCTTATTTTCAATTTTAATTGCTATTCGTTTATTTAATGAAGTGTGGAGTAATACCATGGTTATTGGTAGTTATTTTGGAGACTTTGGAAGCACCAATTATTATTGGGCCATTGTGGTTTTTACCGCTTTAACTTTAGCTTATGCTATTAAAGGTGGATTGAGCAGTTCCATTTTTACAGATGTAATTCAAATGGTATTGTTTGGTATTTTATTATTAATCATTCTTTGGAAAATCTTCTCAGTAGAATCCTTTACCATCAGCGATGTTACTGCATCAGGAACATGGAGTTTTGAGTTGGGTTTAAATCTATTTTTCGCAGCCATTATTCAGTCGTTTAGTTATCCTTTTCACGACCCAGTTTTAACGGATAGAGCTTTTATAAGTTCGCCAAAAGTAACACGCAAAAGCTTTTTATGGGCAAGTTTACTAGGTGCTATTTGTATTATTTTATTTAGTATTATTGGTGTTTATGCACAAACACAAGGCTTTACAGGTCAGGCAGCAGTGCATGTTGGTAAAGCCTTTGGTGTTATCATTCTTTTAGTCATTAATTTTATAATGATAACCTCTGCAGCGTCTACTTTAGACTCAACATTTTCATCCTTTTCTAAATTATTAGTTATCGATTTAGGCATGGTAAAAGACCTTACATTCGGACGTGCTTCCATGGCTGCAATTGCCATTTTAGGAACCTTACCAATATTTTTAAATGCCGAAATTTTATCCGCAACAACCATTTCTGGAACCATGGTCATCGGTTTAACACCTATTTTTCTATTTTGGAATCTCAAAGTACCAAAAATCAGTTTTTATCTGAGCGTTATTACAGGATTGGTATTTGGTTTCTTATTGGTCTTTAATGTATTTCCTGAAGCTTTAATTTTTACAGAAGGTAAATATGCGGACTTGCTTTGGGTAAATATTTGGGGAATTTTAAGTTGTAATATTTTATATTTCATTCCTAAATGGCTAAAATTAAATTAATAAGCTGTCCAATGCAATGACAAAAACTATGAATAAAAACATAACTGACATAGGACATTTAACTGGTAAAGTATTACTCTTTGGTGGTGTTTACAGTAATCTTCAAGCCCTTGAAGCACTTATTGCTGTAGCAGAAGCGGAAGGGATTCCTCCAGAAAACTGTGTTTGTACAGGCGATATTATTGGGTATTGTGCGCAGCCAGAAGAAACCATTCAAACCTTTAAAAACTGGAAAGCTAAAAGCATTGTTGGCAATGTAGAAATACAATTACGCGATGATGAAGACGATTGTGGTTGCGATTTTAGAGCAGGCTCACGATGTGATAATTTTTCGCAACAATGGTATCCTTATGCTAAAAGTAAATTATCAAAGGATTCTTTAAATTATCTTGAAACGCTTCCAGACCATATAAAATTCACTATTGGGAATCAAAACTTGATGGTAGTTCATGGCTCGTATTTTAATGTATCTGAATTTATTTTTAAATCCACAGATTGGTCCATAAAAGCTAAAAATTTTGAAGTAAATCAAAGTGACATCATTATTGCTGGTCATTGTGGTTTACCTTTTTTAGACCAACAAGACGGTAAACTTTGGGTTAATCCTGGTGTTATTGGTATGCCTGCAAATGACGGAAATCCTAACGTTTGGTATGCTATTCTGGATGAATCTAAAAAACCAACTATAGTAAATTTCCGTAAATTAGATTATAATTACAAACGTACAAATCAACTGATGTTAAACGGATTTTTACCAGAATCTTATGCGAAAACTATAGTCTCTGGTATTTGGGACAACATGGAAATATTACCAGAAACAGAAAAACAATTACAAGGAAAACCGATACCACTGTAAGGTTGGATAAACAAATTATACTAAACCCTTATGAAGAATTTAATTTTACTCTCATTTCTGCTTCTAGGCATTACAGGACATAGCCAAAGTAGCATTAAAAAACTACTAAAAAAATATAACGAAGAAAGCGTGCCTTATATCTCTGTAGACGAATTAGCAATGCCAAAAACGGATGCTATTTTATTAGATGCTAGAGAAGTTTCAGAATTTAATGTTAGTCATTTAGAAGGTGCTGTATGTGTTGGTTATGACGAATTTAATTTAGATACAACTACGGAATTACTTCCTGATAAATCGGCAACCATTGTAGTGTATTGTTCACTTGGCATTCGTTCAGAAGATGTTGCCGAACAGCTTAAAAAGGCTGGTTACACCAATGTTTTTAATTTATTTGGTGGTATTTTTGAATGGAAAAATAACGACTTCTCAATTTATAATACAGAAGGCGAAACAGATGATGTTCACGCATTTTCTAAAGAATGGAGTAAATGGCTTTTAAAAGGGAATAAAATATACGATAAGCTTGAAAATGATGAATAAGAATGCCCTAATAATCTTTACTCGCAATCCCGAATTGGGAAAATGTAAAACACGTTTAGCAAAAACAATTGGTGATCAAAATGCGCTAGATATTTACAAATACCTATTACAGCACACAGCGAATATATCTCAAAAGGTAAATGCAGATATTTTTGTATTTTATTCAGAAAACATAAGTACAAATGACTTGTGGCACAACGACCATTTTATAAAAAAATTGCAATCTGGTAGTGACCTAGGTGAACGTATGCAAAATGCCTTTAAGGATGTATTTAATAGCGCTTACGAAAAAGCAGTGATAATTGGCAGTGACTTGCTAGATTTAAACGAATTCATAATTGATGAATCCTTTAAAAATTTAGAAAATCAAGATTTTGTAATAGGACCAGCAGAAGATGGAGGTTATTATCTTTTGGGAATGAAACACGCTTACCCTGAAGTGTTTAATATACAAAATTGGGGAGGAGAGACTGTTTACGAGCAAACAATTAACAAACTCAATGATAAAAGTGTGTATGTTTTAAAAACTCTTAACGACATAGATAATGTCGAAGATTTAAAACCATATAAAGTTTTCGAAAAATATTTAACAAACCACCAAATGTGTAAATTATGAAAACAAAATTACTTTTTATTTGCCTTATTTTTTCTGCAATTTCTACTGTTTATTCCCAATGTTCAGTGATGGCAACGGATTTTGAAAACAATAGCAGTATTCCAATGTACAATGTAATGGGAGATGTTACAGTTGTGCTAAACACAAATAATACTGTTACGCTCAACTTAGGAGACAATTTCACTACAGCCGCTGGACCAGACATTAGAGCCTATTTTGTAGCCTCAAATGGAGCTACAGATGCAACCTTAAGAAATTCGTTAATTTCTAATCTTGAAAACTTTGAGTTTGGCATAGTTGGTTCTAACACTATCAATCAAAACGGTTCAAAAATGTTTACTGTAAACATTCCAACTAATGTAAATATTTCTAATTACGACCGCGTATTTTTTTACTGCCAACAATTTGACCAATTTTGGGATTTTGGTAAAATAATTCCATTTACAAATACAACCTGTTCTGCATTAAGTGTAGAGGAAAACACTTTATCACAACAAATAAGTTTATCTCCAAATCCTGCAAATGATATTTTAGAAATCTCTAATAACACACAAGCCAATATTAATTTCTCTGTGTACAATACACTAGGCGACCGTATTTTAGAATATAAAAATCTTACGAAACAAACACAAATCATTGATATTTCTTCATTAAAAACTGGTTTATATTTAATACGTTTTTCAGTTAATGGTAATACCTTTACAAAAAAGCTAATTAAACATTAACTCAATGATTAAATTTATAACAGAAAGCACTGAATATTTACAAAGCAAAGGTTTTGAAAATCCTGAAATAGGTATCATTCTTGGTACTGGTTTAGGACAATTAATTAATGAAATTGAAATCATTGCAGAAGCCAGTTATAATCACATTCCTAATTTTCCAACGGCAACTGTAGAGTTTCATAAAGGCAAACTTATTTATGGAATTCTAGAAGGTAAGAAAGTCGTTGTGATGCAAGGCCGTTTTCATGTTTATGAAGGTTACACGTTGCAAGATGTGACGTTTCCGGTAAGAATTATGGAAAAATTAGGCATTACAACCTTATTAGTTTCTAATGCTGCAGGTGCTGTAAATTTAGATTTCAAAAAAGGTGAATTAATGCTTATTGACGACCATTTAAATTTACAAGGCGGTTCGCCTTTAGCTTTTAAAGGGGTTTCAGAATTAGGTGAGCGCTTTACTGATATGAGTGCACCTTATGATGCTGAAATCAACTCAAAATTTGAGGGCATAGCTAAAGCACAAAACATCACATTACACAAAGGTATTTATGCTAGTGTTGTTGGCCCACAGTTAGAAACGCGAGCAGAATACCGCATGCTTAAAATGATTGGTGCAGATGCTGTTGGTATGAGTACTGTACCAGAAATTATTGTTGCTAACCATTTGAATTTAAAAGCGGCTGCTGTTTCTGTTTTAACGGATGAGTGCGACCCAGAAAACCTTAAACCTGTTGATATTGCTGAAATTATTGCTATGGCAGGACAAGCAGAACCAAACATGATTACGTTGTTTAAAGAAATGATAAAGACACTTTAATAGTTGGCAGTCTTCAGTTTGCAGTCTTCAGTCTCACTGATACGCAACTATACGCTGAAAACCTTGTAGGTGTAAAATAAAAACGAAATCATTATCGCGAAATATCCTGCAAGGTCTTTTTTTCGACCTAGTAGGTGTAAACCATAATCAAGACCTAGCAGGTTTTAAAAACGTAGCAGGTCTAAATATATAAAAAAGAGATTCCTGCCTTCGCAGGAATGACAAAAGAAGATTCCCATTTTCATGGGAACTGAGATGGAAAAATACTTAGACATATTCACAAAATCCTATTCCAATTACTGGAATTATTTAAAATACGAACTCATTGACATTAATCATTGGGACAATTTTTTCTATGGCCTAGTTATAATCTCTATAGTCGTTTGGCTTTTAGAAATTATATTTCCTTGGAGAAAAAACCAAGCGTTAATCCGGAAGGATTTTTGGTTAGATACGTTCTATATGTTCTTCAATTTTTTTCTTCTGAATTTAATTGTTTTCATTGCTTTGTCAAATACAGTTTCAGAATTATTTAATGATGTTTTAGGCTTAGTTGGTTTATCGGTTTCTAGTTTTCAATTGTTTGATGTTGATGAGCTACCAAAGTGGTTAGGCTTATTCATCTTTTTTATAGTTTCCGATTTTGTACAATGGAACACACATCGACTTTTACATCGTTTTGAATGGCTTTGGAATTTCCACAAAGTACATCATTCTGTAAAGGAAATGGGCTTTGCTGCACACTTGCGTTACCATTGGATGGAACCAGTGATGTACAAGTCTATTTTATACATTCCTATTGCTATTATTGGCGGTTTTGATGCGCAAGATGTGGCTATCGTCTATTTCTTTAGCATTGCCGTTGGCCATTTAAACCATGCCAATTTGGGTTGGGATTATGGGTTTTTAAAATACATTTTTAATAATCCTAAAATGCATATCTGGCATCATGTAAAAGAATTGCCAAAAGACGTAAGGTATGGTGTTAATTTCGGACTAACATTAAGTCTTTGGGATTACATTTTTAAAACTGATTATATACCACACGATGGTAGAGATATTGAATTAGGTTTTGAAGGCGATGAAGAATTTCCTAAAGATTTTATTAGTCAGGAATTGTATCCTGCATTCTCTAAAAAACGAGAATCTGATGTTTAAAACTTCTACCAATGAAATATCTTTTTGTTTTAATTGTATCACTATTTCTAACGTCTTGCGCTGCGAAAAAGCAGACGATTAATACAGAAAAGAACACTTCTGAAGCGGCAACTATAGAAACTAAAAAAGCCGAATCCACTACAATTATTGAAGAGCCAGAATCTCAAAATGAAACAGTTCTAGAGTCAGAAGAAGAAATAATTCCACTGCCACCAAAACCACCGAAACGGTTATCTAATTATAAAGATGTAATGCATAACAGGTGGAACAAAATTTTACAAAAGCATGTTTCTGAATCTGGTAATGTTGATTATAAAGGCATAAAAAACGAATCTGAATTTGATGTCTACATTGATTACCTTAGTGAAACACTACCTGATGACAACTGGACTAAAGACGAAAAATTAGCCTATTGGATTAACGCTTACAATGCCTTAACTGTAGATTTAATTCTTAGACATTATCCTGTAAAAAGCATCAAAGACATTAAAGACCCTTGGGATCAAAGGCTTTGGCAATTTGGCGACAAGTGGCAAAACCTTAATGATATTGAACATAAGATTTTAAGAGAAATGAACGAACCTCGCATTCATTTTGCGATAGTTTGTGCGTCTATTTCCTGTCCTAATTTACAAAACGAAGCTTTTACAGCTTCAAATTTAGAAACGCAATTAACAGAGGCGACTAAAGAATTTTTGAAGGATTCTACTAAAAATGAATTAACCGAAGACCACATTAAATTGTCTAAAATTTTTAAATGGTTTAAAAAGGATTTTGAACACGATGGCAATTTAATAGATTTCTTAAATCAATATGCTGACCTAAAAATTTCAAGTTCAGCTAAAAAAAGTTTCAAAGATTACAACTGGAATTTGAATGATTAAAAACTCACCTAAAACATTTTTCGTAAGTAAACTATGATAAGTATAATTATTCCTGTTTTAAATGAAGCTGATAATATTGGTAATTTATTACACCATATTAATCAAAATACATTGGCTTCAAACATTTCGGAAATAATTATTGTTGATGGTGGAAGTACGGATGGAACATTACAAATTATTAGCGATTTCGTCGCTTCGAGGGATTCTGATCAACGTGAAGCATCGTATGGAGAAGAAAATAAAATAGTTCTCAATACAAAATTCCAAAAAAGGAATTTCACTCGAACTGACGTGCAACAAAGTAGTGACTTAAGTAATCCAAAAACAAGTTCGGCATCCCAAAATCAATCAAAAATTGTATTGGTTAATTCTGAAAAAGGTAGAGCCAAACAAATGAATTTTGGTGCAAAACATGCCAAAGGCAGCATTTTATATTTTCTTCATGCGGATTCTTTTCCACCAAAAGATTTTGACCAACTGATTATTAATGAAGTTAACAACAATAATAATGCAGGTTGTTTTAGAATGCAGTTTGATAGCAAGCATTGGTGGTTACGTTTAGCCAGTTGGTTGACGCAATTTTCTTGGCGTGCTTGCAGAGGAGGCGACCAAAGTCAGTTTATAACGCGAACACTTTTTGATGATATTGGTGGTTATGATGAAAATTATATCATTTACGAAGACAATATTTTAATTAACGAACTCTACGCCAGAAACCAATTTGTTGTGATTAATAAAAAGCTAAAAACCTCAGCTCGTATGTATAACAAGCATGGAATTTGGAAAGTGCAATATCACTTTTGGACTATTTATATAAAGAAGATGTTTGGTGCTTCGGCTGAAGAACTGCAAGCATATTATAAAAAGAGCGTCTGTTAAAAAACAAAACCTACAAGATCATTAGGACCTTGTAGGTTATAATTAGAAGTTAAGATTTTATTCGTTTTCTAATTTCGGTCAAACTTTCGTCGATTAACAATTTGCCATCGCGATAAACCTCTTTTAATTCGCCTTGGTTTTCTTCTTCCCAAGAGACTTGGTCTATTAATTGGTAAACACCATTTTGCTTTTCGATTTTAATTAAACCTTTAGCCGATTTCTTTGTACCATCATCTGTAATAGGATCTTTATAAATTTCGCGCCCTTCGCCATTTACTTCGCCATAGGTAGCTTTCATTGCAAATCCAAAGGTATCTCTTGTATTATATTGGTATGTAAAAGAACCAATACCTAAAACCACATTAGTTGAAGCAAAGCCTTTTTGTTTTAGACGCTCGCAAATTTGAGTCGCTCTATCTAAGGTGATGCTATCTCCATAAATGGCTCCAATATGTGCGTCTAATTCCTTATAACCTTTAGCGTTGGTTGTTCCTCCAAAAATCTCCCAAAGTAGTTCAATAACCCCTTTTTTCTCTTCAGTAGACGTGCCATTTGGATGACCACAAATAATATCTACAGGATCTCCAGAATCTGGTCTTATCACAACTTTTCCGTCTCTTGCTAATACTTCGTTTTTAAGATTTGGTAAATACTCGGTTAGAACTTTCCATAAATCCCAAGTATCTGAAACAATAGACACAATACCATTTGGATAGACTTCTGTAATTAAACGTTTAAAGGTTTCTTGCTCTCCCAAATTAGTGCCCATACACATTACAGAATGTTCGGTTGCTGCGACAGAACCACCAATTAACTCGGTATCTGAATTGGCATTGTAATAATCCTCTAAAAAGTCGATGGTTGGAATAGTATCTGTACCTGTAAAACTCAACAGATGTGCTGCTGACGACATTACAGCGGCTTCTAATCCTGCCATTCCTCGCATTGAAAAATCGTGACCTTGCCAATCTACAAATTCTGGAACTGACGATGTTTCTAAGGCATATTTATCTAAAATTGTTCGGTATTCTTTGGCTATAGTTGCCGAGTTACAAGGCATCCAAAGTGTGGTAGATAATAAGGTTTCGAAATAATTTGTGAGCCAAAAAAATTCTGGTTTTGTATTGTACATCGTTACCATTGGTACTCTAATTGGCACTTGCACACCTTCTGGCAACGCTTTTATAACCATTGGCAAATAGCCTAAATCATGAAGCGCTTCTATATGATCGATACCTACTTGGTTTGGCCCTAAATAATTATTGATACGTCTAGAGTAACGTTTACATATCTCAGCTTTTGGTTGATTGAAAAAATTAGTATTAAAATCCTCAATCATGTATTTTTTAATGAAATATTGCAACCCAAAAAACACAACATTTTCTATGCCTTCTATTCTACTCTTTCTCGGTGTCCAGTTAGAATATACTAATGTTGTTCCTTCTGGATATTGTCTTCTGTGGTCTACTTTGTAACCGTCTGTATATAATAGTGGATTCATAATAAAATTATTTAATTTGCGTAATATACACACAAATATATATTTTAATTTTGAGGCAACAAAATAATTTGCGTTTTATTTACGCAAATTATCTTTAAACCTTGTTGTTAAGTTGTAATTGTGGGTTAAAATTTAAAAATTGTAGTGTTTGGAAGTTGAGATTAATTATAAGAATTACACCCCTAAAATCTCCTCAAAGGGACAGTCTCACTGTTGCTTTTCTATTTATTTCTACCAGTCTCATTAGGATAATAATCCATAACTCTGTCTGTTTGAAACACTTCTTTAGTATCTACATCTATAGCAGATAAAGGGCCTTTAAAAGCAGCTCCTGTATCTACATTCCAGACATTAACAGCATTCATAGGTTGCGTTTGAGAATAATTGGTTGTAGGTGTATGGCCAATATAGATTTCCGCATAATGTTTTAAACGATTAGGATATAATTCGGAATGCTTTTCTATACGCTTGTCCATGGTCAATGCCATTTCCCAAAGGGTTCTATCAAAATAAAAATTTTGGATATTAAATTCTTTGTTTACACCATGCATAGACGTAAAACCAGCATGAAGAAATAATCTGTTTTTAGCATCAATATGATACATCGCTAAATCTTCAAAAAACTTAAGATGCATTTTTTTATCGTGATCCGAAACACCAATATAACTTTCTATTGATTCCTTTCCTCCATGTTGATACCACACCTCATTGATAAAACCAGATGCCAACCATTGTTCGCACCAAGCATCATGATTACCCTTAATAAAGGTACATGTATTTGTCTTTGATAAGTCTATTAAATATGAAATAACTTGGGCAGATTCACTCCAACCATCAACGTAATCACCTAAGAAAATAAGCACATCATCCTTAGTGATTTGAAGATTCTCTATAAGCTGTTTTAAGGCCTTAAATCCTCCGTGAATATCTCCTATGGCAAATGTTCTTTTCATTCTTTTAGTGTTATATATTCTAATGGTACAGTTTCCGTTAACCACACACCATTTTCTGAGCAGTAAAACTTAAAACCATCGCGATGCATTTTACCAGATGCTACATTTAAAATTAAGGCTTTCCCTCTTCGATTTCCTACCTTTAAAGCCGTCTCTACATCTTTACTTAAATGTACATGTTGTCTGCTTTGCTTTAGTAAGCCATATGTATTAATAGAATCCATAAACTTTGCAACCGTTCCATGCCATAAAACATCTGGTGGTTTTATGGGTTCTAGTTGTAAATCTACTGTTTTTACGGAATGCCCTTGATTAGCTCGTATTAAGGTTTTGTTATCATTAAAAGCAAAACGTTGTTTATCATTTGTGGCCACAATCTCTATTAATTCTTCCTTTGAAAAGCTTCTCTTTTTGGCTTTTGATTTCTCTATGAGTTCATCAACTTTTGCCCAACCGTTTTCGTTTAATTGTAGGTTGATATGTTCTGGCTGATGTCTTAACACCAAACTCAGAAATTTGCTTATTCTTTTTTTATGTTGTTCGTTCATTAGTAATCGCTTCTATAATCTGAACTGCAAAATTCCGATCTAATTGTTTCATGCTTTCCGAAAGTTCTTCATACGGTTTGAAACATTCTTTTTGCCATCGTTCTTTTCGTTCTTTAGAAATATTGGGTTCTGTTTCAATAATGTTTTTTGCCCAAGTTGTCCACATGTTATGGATGTGTTTTGATACCAACTCTAAAGTAATATTTGCATCGTCTATCATCATTTCGCTATAAAATTCTAATACTTTTCATCTAAGGATGTTGTTCAATGCTATCTGTACAACACCAACCTCATCTATATCCTTAAAACTATCTGTTGTAAAAATGGTTTCAAAATGTTGATTCAGAGCTTCTACACCTTTACTAAATATGCCATGACTTATGGCCAAATATAATTTTCCTGCGTTTTTCCTTTTGAGTTCTTCTGCTAAACCCATAAATGTTCCGCCTCCATCACAAATATCATCTACAATTAAACAGGCTTTACCTTCTAAATCATCTTCGTACACCTTAAACCCTTCAAGTTTTCCGTTGGTTACGTTTCGCTTTTTAGAACATTCTACAACTGGGAATCCGCCTAGAAATTCGCTCACTTTATAAATCTTTTTTAGAGCACCACCATCTGGTGAAATGAGTAAAACTTCAGAATTGATACCTCGTATTACCTGCTGAATAAACGTATGGTTAGTTATCACTTTACAATTGTTCAATACAGCTGCTGTGACTTCTGAATGCGGATCGAAAACCGAAACAGATTCAAAATTTAAACTATTAATGACCTCTGCATAGACCTTTACTGACAAGGCTTCTCCAGGAATCATAACACGATCTTGACGTGCTGCTGGCATATATGGCAAAAACAAATGCATGGTTTTTACATCCATTCTACGCAAAGCATCCACAGCAATCAATAGCAACCCTAAATCATTAAAGGATTGAATTCTGGTTGTTACCGTAACTTCTGTGACCTCATTTAAATCTGAAAGTATCTTAATATGAGGCTCGCCTCCAGAGAATGTAAAACTATTAAACTGAATGGTATTGTCTTTTCCTAAAGGTTGAAACGAAGTATCTAAATTTAAAATCATTTGCGTTATTTTTACACAAATGTAGATTGAAAATATGAATCGACCAAATATTTTGCGTAAAAACTACACAAACTTAATATCAAAGTGGAAGCCATCATCCACTAGCGTATCATATTTTTGCTTATTAAATTTAAATAGTTTTGCTGGTCTACCACTGCCTTCTTGGTGTAATTTATCAGTTTCTTCAACAAAACCAAAACTTTTAATTTTTTTTCTGAAGTTGCGTCTATCTATATCTCGACCTAATATTGTAGTATATAAATGTTCTAAATCTGAGAACGGAAATTCTGGAGATAGTAAATCAAAACCAATAGGTTGGTACATTAATTTGCCTTTTAATCGTTGTGCTGCCATTTGAAATATCTTCTTATGGTCAAAAGCCAATTTTGGTAAGTCATTTACCGGAAACCACTTAGCATCTACGGCATCTGTATCGCCTTTTATTTTAAAATGATTTGGCCTAACTAAACCAAAATAACTCACTGATATTACTCTATTTCTTGGATCTCTGTTTGGCTTTCCGAAGGTGTACAATTGTTCTAAATAATCAATCCTTACACCTGTTTCTTCTTTGAGCTCTCGTTTTACTGCTGCTTCTAAAGATTCGTGTTCTAACACTAATCCTCCTGGCATGGCCCAAGCATCTTTAAAGGGTTCTATACCTCTCTTAATTAATAAAACCGATAAATTCCCTTTAGACTCGTAGCCAAAAATCACTGCATCTACGGCTACCTTTATATCTTGTTGTAACGCCATGTTTTGTTTGTGTAATATTGACACAAATATACTAACATTGTTAAAATCTTGATAATGAAAACCTATAATTTTTCTTAAAGATGTTAAACTTAAGTAAAATATGACTTAACAAAATTATAAATTGAGTTTCAGAATTATTTCATTCTTCTACTTTGGCTGAACACCAATCAATTATCAACTCAATGAAAATCAATCAAATCATTATTGCGTTTGTAGTCTTTACGATATCGCAATCTTACGGACAGCACACTTTTTCTTCAAAATTATTAGATTCTAAAACTGAGCAACCCATTCCTTTTGCAACCATTCAGTTCAATGCCAAGTCTGGAGTCATTAGTAATGACAATGGCGAATTTAGCATCACTATTAAACGACATATTAAAGCTGTTGACTCTTTAGTTATTAGTTGTTTAGGCTATGAAGAAAAGCGAATTTCACTCTTAAATTATAACCATGCTACTATCTACCTAATACCACAAAGTGTAGATTTATCTGAAGTTTTAGTCACTAACAAATCTTACACCATTGATGAGATTTTAGATAAGATAAAAGAAGGGCTCGCTACGAATTACGATTATGACTATGCCAAACGCAAGTTATTTTTTAGACAATCCTTTTATACAAATATAGATAAGCATAACGTGCATTTAGAGAAATCTACGATTCCAGAATTTAACCAACATCTTATTGATAGTTTAATCACTATTATGCCCAAAACCATTGCAGACCACACTGAAATTTTAGGCGAACTTTACGGAAAAATTGAGCCTAAATCTTATCAGAAAATGGAAATTCTAAAAGCGTGCCAGCTCTACGATTCATCTGCTGATCTCAACTTTAACAACTATGAAGAACGCTTTAATGCTATTTTTAGAAAATATGTAAAACGCGATTCTTACTTTAAGATAAAATCGGGATGGTTTGGTGCTAAAGAAGAAATTGACTCGTCTTTGTTTGGCGATAAAAACGAGAAAGAAAAAGTTGTTACTGACGCTATGGTCGACGCTCAAAAGAAAAAGGACTCTCTAAAAAAATTAGGATTTTTGAACTGGAAAAAAATGATGGTTCATAATTTTGAAAACAATAATTTTATTGATGAAGACAATGACCTCAACTTTATTCATAAATCTAATCGTTATGAGTTTGAAGTTTCAGATTATGCTTATATGGACGACATGTTTGTTTATGAAATAGATTTTAAACCCAAACGCAGTGAAGATTATTTTGGCACCATGTACGTTAACACAGAGGATTTTGCTATAGTGCGCGTAGATTATAAAAACATAAAACCTTTAAGTAAGTTTTCTATACTTGGCATTTCCATGAATAAGTACTTAAAAGAAGGCACTATTATTTTTCAGAAAAACGAAAACGAAAAGTACACCCTAAAATATAGAGATGAAACTTTTGGAGAAAAAACAGGAATTAAGCGACCTATAAAAATCGTAGAAAAAAACAAAAATGTAAAAGGTAGACGTAAACAAAATGAATTAAAAGCAGACCTCCATTTTATAATTAGAAATATTGAAAAAACAGAACTCGTCGTTTTTGAAACTGATTTGTTATCTGAAGCAGACTATCATAATTTTAAAGAAAAAACACTTGTTTTACCGACTAAACTAAGTCAATATAATCCTGAATTCTGGAAAGGCCATAATATTATCGAACCAAATAATGCTATAAAAAAGTTTAAAGCCTTACCAGCTGAAGATTAAAAATACTGACCAATACCAAATACTAAACCACGTGTTGCATCTGGCGTAATACCAACACCATAATCAATTCTAAAAATAGCATTGAATATTTTTTTATGAATAAAACGTAAGCCTAAACCTGGATAAACCCGTAAATTTTCGGAATCTGAAAAGTCACTAAACGTTCCTCCTGGATTTCGCCATGTACCTGCATCAATAAAAGCGTTACCTTGAAGTGAAAACCATTTTTTTTCAAATAGTGTATATCTATATTCTGAATTTAAAACTATCGCTGCTGTTCCTCTATCAATAGTATTACCAACACCTCTTAAATTGACATTGTTATCTACTGAGAATGGTGCAAAAGGCGTTTTATTATTGGTTGCCATACCTAATCTTAATCTATTGGCCCAATTGCCTTTTTTACCGAAACGTTTGTAGTATAATAAATCATTCCAACCGATTAGAAATTCTGGTAATGAGTTATCTCTTGTCGTTACATACTGAAAATTAAGAATACTCCTAAAACCTTCTACATATTGATAATCGTAATTAAGGTTATTATATTCATAAATAAGTTTATACAATAACTTATGAACTCTCAAATCTTGAGGGATATTTGGGCTAGTGGCACCTGATTTATAACTGTAATCTTCGGTAAAATAATTGATACCAAATTCAAAACGGTTAGAAAAATTTAATTGAAATAAACCTAAAGCTTCATAAGACTCGTTATTGTATTTATAATCTGCCGATCTTCTATCAAAAAAAATAGGTTCTTGCGTGGTTAAATTTTGATAATTTAATGCCAAGCCAAACGATCTACTAAATAGATATGGTGCTCTAAAGTTTACCGCATAAGAACTGTATATGTCTTTTTGATAAAAGCCTCCAAAGGTTATATTCTGTCCTAAGAAATTAAATTCGTACAAGCCTAAACGATAAGCAAATTCATCATCATTAGTGGTGTAAACATTAACGGACGGAATAATAGTAAAGTTTTCTTCAATATTATAAAACACATTGTATTCATTAGTCCCTTCTGCAGGAAACACTTGATAATACGCGTGTGCAATTGAAGGTAACCGTTTCAATAGTTTAATATCCTCTTCTATCACAGCAGAATCTAAAACTACACCTGGTTTTATATTAGAAATCTTTTTTACAAAAGCACTTTTCAATTTTTTATTGCCTTGCACTTTTAGATCCGCGACTTTGTTTTGAGAATAACCAAAACAACAAAAACTAAAAAGGAAGAGGAGTAAAATTCGATTCATTGGGCTGTAAATTGTAAAACAAATAATTCATTGACCCAATTATCTTCACTTACATCCATAATAGTAAATTTATAATCTTGTCCTTGAGTTAAATTTGGTGGTGTTCCGTTGGTAATATTTAAAACAACATTTGAAGTATTGTAATATTGAAATTGATTCTCGTAAGTATACGTACCTGAAATTAAATCATCATCTGTAGTAGATAAAACCTGAAAGAAAATAGCATTATTACTTTCTGAATTGATATCCCAATTAAAAACTGGCATCAAGGATTCATCATGATTAATATTAATTTGATCTGAAAACAACATTGGCTGCGACTGATTTTTAGACCTAATAGGATTAGATAATTTTATCTCATCATCTATTTCAACAGATACAACAAACCAACGTTCTGAAGTATATGTTGCAACAAATTTTCTTAGATACCCATTAAATAAAGGGAGATCACTATTTATCACTTGCGTGTAATTTGAAAAATCATTAGGATCTACATCAGTAGAACTGGTTTGATAAAGTCTAAAATTAGAGGCATTATTTTCGGGATAAAAGTAGACTTCCAAAGTATTTGCATCATTTACATCATTACCTGCACAAGCGATAACCGCTCCGTTTTCAAAAATTCGGTTTTCAATATAATCTGACAATATAATAGAATCATCAGAGGTGTTACCATCAGATGAACAGCTTACAATGAGCAGCGCAATAAAAATAAACTTTAGTTTTTTCATTCTTCAGTTTTATAATAGTTTTTAATAACAGCTTCAACCGGTTTATTTTGTGGTGTAAACATATGATTATCTTCTCCTCCAACATTCTCGTAATCGTGAAACCATTTCCAAATAAAGCCACCAGCAAACCAATCTTCTTTCCAAAACGTTTCGTAAAGTGCTTTTGTAGTGTTTACTTGTGCGTCCATATTTACACCTTGCATACTTCGCGATGACACCCAAGGTTCTTTGCCAGAATAGTCTACACTTCTATAACCATATTCCGTGAATAAAATAGGCTTATCGTGTTTTGTAGACATTTCTTCAATGGTAGATTTATGTGCTTTCCACCCTTCTAAACAATCCTGAAGTGTTGGTGTTTTATTTTCACTAACCGGAAAATAAGCATCTACGCCAATAAAATCGAGTTGATCCCAAAATGGCGTGCGCTTAAATTCGTCCCAATTGGCAGCATAAGTTAATTTACCTTTATAAATGGTTTTAATTTTAGTTATTAAGTCCATCCAATAATTTGGCCTATGTTTTACAAAGTTTTCGAGCTCAGTGCCAATGCAAAGAATTTCGGCATTTATCTCATTAGCTAAAGCTGCATATTCTAAGATGAAATTGGAGTAAGATTCCTCTAAAAGTTTCCAGTTTTCTTCGGAATCCATTTTAATTAATCCGGTAAATTCTCCTTTCCAAACCCAAATCTGAGGCTTTACCATTATTTTAATCTGCTCGGTTCTTAGCGCTTCAATATATTGCTTTGCACCTGCTCTTGTTTCTCCAAACCATTGTCTTTCTGTGTTATGAATTATTTCGGGATGCTCTAAGTTTTTTATAAATCCAAAAGGCATAATCGCAGCATAATTGGCATTTACATTAACTACAGGTTGCACGTGTTTATCGTCTATTACATCTCTAGATGCCACAAAACTAACACCATTTATCTTTTCGGTTTGACTCGTACAAGATTGAATTACTAAGCACAAAAAAATAATTAAGAACTTACAAAGCTTCATAGGTTTTGATATTGTATTTCTAAATATAGAAAAGATCCCGTTGATACTGAAATAAATTCAGCACAAGAAACGGGATTTCTTCTAATAAGCGTTAACCATAAAAATGAAGGTCTAAAACAAAGCTCTTAAACCTAAATTAAAGGTTTGTCCTAAACCTGTATTATTTCCTCTTACAAAATTGGTGTACAAGGTTTCAATATTTAAAACCTTTGTTAATTGATATTTAAAACCACCACCTAAGGCTGTGAAATCTTGTTCAAAATCATTACCTGTATCAATACGTTGAGAATGTTGTGCTAAAGCTAGAACCGTAAATTTATCGCTCGGAAAATAACTTAGAAAAACACCTGGTGTTAAGTTAAGACTGTTATTAGCAAAACTATTTTCTTTTTTACCAAAATTATATTCGGTGTTTAGCTCAGTAAAGATTTGCCAATCTCCACTCGGAAAGGTGTAATCGTAGAAAAATCTATTCTGAAAAATAAATCCTTTCTGATCTAAAAACACACCATTATTACCATTTATAGGTAAGAAATCTTCAGATTCATTATCTACTAATGGAATATGAAATGCACTCTGAATTGTGAAATTTGACACATTCTTAAACGGATTAAACTTTACAGCAGGTGCAAATGATGTAAAACCAGATCGTGCTGTGCCTTTTTCACCATCAAAAGAAAACACGTCTAATGCGTCTCTACCTGCTATAACATTAGATCTAAATTCTAATAGTAAACCAACATTAAATTTACTGTTTTCAGAAACACCTGTAAAAACATCTATACTCGATGTAAAAAAGGTTTGTCTTGGTTCTTTGCCATCGCTAAATGTACTTTCAGTTTGGGTATATAGGTTATTAAACCACTTAATATCCCATTGTCCTTTTTCTAATAATTTTGAAGGTGTATATTCTTGAATAACACTCTTCTCTTTTTCCTCGTCTTCTTGCGAAAATCCTAAAAATGTAACCATCATTACTAGGATTGATAAACTAATTTTTTTCATTGCTTTTTTTGTTGATTAATATTTTAGGTTAAGTTAATTTTTGGGATCACTATTTCTAAAGAGATTTTATTGTTTGTTCAAATTCCAGTTATATGTGAAATAACTTAACTTAAAGTTATCAGGAATTTTTTCTGTTCTATATTTATTTATAAACTCAATTTCGGTAATGCCATCCATAGTAAAATCCTCTTTATACCATTTCATAATTTCAGAAGCTTCCACCTTTTTTTTCTTTGTATTAACCTTTAGAAAACTACCATTCAGTGCTTCTTTTGTTTGCTTCTCTAATTGTGCATTTAACGTATTTGGCATATATGCTTCACTAATTAAAGGCGGACAACCCAACGCACCACAAACTAAGACAAAATGAAAACGAGCATCCTTAAAGTTACCTCTTAACAATTTATGTTCAATATCATTTAATGTAATATCCATGCCACCTAAACTATAGGTCGTTTTATCAAAAAAACCAGCATTGTCTAAAGGAGACTTAGTTGGGTAGTTATCTATAATTCCTTTTATAACCGAAATATTATAGGCATTTATCCAAAAAGCTTGAAAGTTTTTTACATCCGTTTTTTCGACTGATATACCTTCAGCAATTTTTAGAATGTCGTTTAAAGACGATTGGTCTTTATGGATTTTATTATATCCTACCTTTCCGTTTTTAACATGTGTTTCAAAGAACGCATCCGTCTTAGAAAAAAACGTTTCTAAATCTTGCGCATTCATACTCGAAGTAATTATAAGGGCAAATAAAAAGCTAAAAATTTTCATAATTCTAAAGTTTAAAGACTTTTAGGTCGCAACAAATTAATAGGACTTACAACAATTTTGAAAAAAACTAACGTCTTACTGAAATACATATCCTTACAAAACACAATTAATTTAAAAAGGATATAAATAAGATTCAAAAATTAAGTTATTACCTTTAGTTGCGACAGACTGCATAACTAACTAACAAATTTCATGGAACACATCGTTATTATAGGCAACGGAATTTCTGGTGTTACACTAGCCAGACATATAAGAAAGCTATCTAATAAAAAGATTACAATTATCTCTGCTGAAACAGATTATTTCTTTTCACGTACAGCATTAATGTATGTGTATATGGGACACATGAAGTTTGAACACACACAACCTTACGAAAACTGGTTTTGGAAAAAGAACAGAATTGAACTTAAAAAAGGTTACGTAAAAAATGTTGAAACAAAATCTAAAACACTTCATTTTGCCGAAGGAGACACGATGCAATATGATAAATTGATTATTGCAACAGGAAGTAAACCCAACAAATTTGGTTGGCCAGGACAAGATTTAAATGGTGTTATGGGCATGTACCACAAACAAGATTTAGATAATCTTGAAAAACATGCACCTAATAAAGAGGTCTGTAAACGTGCTGTAATTGTTGGAGGTGGTTTAATAGGAATTGAATTAGCGGAAATGTTGAATTCTAGAAGTATTCCAGTTACCTTTTTAGTAAGAGAAGATAGTTTTTGGAATGGTGTTTTACCAAAAGGTGAAAGTGAGATGATTAATAGACATATAAAAAATCATCATATAGATTTGAGGCTCTCAACTAATTTAAAAGAAATAAAATCTGACGAAAACGGAAACGTTAAATCTGTCATTATTGAAGAAACAGGAGAAGAAATCCCTTGTAACGTGGTAGGATTAACTGCTGGAGTGACGCCTAACATCGATTTCTTAAAAGGTTCAGAAATTGAATTAGGACGAGGCGTAAAAGTGAATCGTTTTTTAGAAACTAACATTTCAGATGTATATGCAATTGGTGATTGCGCTGAACAACATGAAGCTATTGGCAACCGTAGACCTATTGAAGCCGTTTGGTACACAGGCAGAATGATGGGAGAAACCTTAGCACAAACCATTTGTGGTAATAAAATTGAATACAAACCAGGTCATTGGTTTAACTCTGCTAAATTTTTAGATATTGAATATCAAACCTACGGTTGGGTTTTTGGTGTAAGAGGTCGTCCTGAACACGAAAAACATTTTCACTGGAAACACAATGATGACACTAAATGCATCACAGTAGCTTACCACAAAAACACTAAAGAATTTTTAGGCATCAACACTTTTGGCATACGAATGCGACATGAAACGTTTGATACCTGGTTAACGGAAAAACGCAATGTAGATTACGTAATAAATCATTTATCTGAAGCCAATTTTGATCCTGAGTTTTATTCAAAATTTGAAAATGAAATACTAACAGCCTACAATAAACAACTACAAACCGCTTAATTATGAGTAATAAATTAAATCATAGTATGTCTCTGGCAAAACCAGATGCTGTAGACATTACAAACAAACAAAAAATAGCGTTAGCTGTTGGCGTTATAGGTTTATTCATTTTAGTTTTAGCTTTATTCAACACCAACTTTCCTAACAAAGCCGTTTTCCTATCGCTTTCATTAGGTTTAATTACAGTTGGTACAATTATATATGCTAGAGAAGCCTACCTAACTAAATTAGAAGGCATAAAAAATGATGGCGTTTGGTTTAAATCCATTTCTTCTCGTGGTGTTTGGGGTTGGATTGTTGGTGTAATACTAACTACATTTTATATTGTGCTTTATTTCTTTCCAAAGTATTTAGGTCTAGGCTCAGATGGCGAAGCCAATGCAGGTTTAATCGGTTTATTTGACCCGTTAAGTCAATTACTAAGTGGAAGAAATGCAAGTCAATGGTTTGTTTATGGCACATTATATACGGTTGCTATTTTAGCTTTTGGGTATAAGTTTATTCTTAAATACAGGCATAATCGCTACCAACAAATACGTACAGTTTCGGTTATGTTTTTTCAATTAGGTTTTGCCTTTTTGATTCCAGAATTCATGTACGTTATGAATAACGACTTACCTTACTACGACCTTAAAAGTATTTGGCCACTTAACTATTATATTTTTGACGAATGGTCTGTTAATGGCTTCCTATCTAACGGAAATATTGGATTGGCATTAATTCTGTTTGGTATCATATCCATATTTGTCATCACACCAATTCTTACATACAAATACGGAAAGCGTTGGTATTGTTCTTGGGTTTGTGGCTGTGGTGGTTTAGCGGAAACTGCAGGAGATTCATTCAGACAATTATCATCTAAAAAAATGTCGGCTTGGAAATTAGAACGATGGTTAATACATACCGTTTTAGTTTTTTCTGTAGTGATGACAACAGCCATGATTTACACTTATTTAGGTTACGATAAAAATGATTTTTGGCTAACTCGAGATGTATTTATTAGCTTAGTTATTGGCTTTTTAACTTTAGTTTTTGCTGCAGTTATGTTTTTTAGAAGACAAGAACTTGGTAAAGATGCTAAATATGGTGCTATTGGCTTTTTCTCAGTAATTGCATTATTACTTATTATGCACTTTACAGGTACTACAGAACATATTTTTTATATTAAAGCTGGCGCTTTAAGGTCTGCTTATGGTATATATATTGGTTCTATTTTCTCTGGTGTTATTGGTACTGGCTTCTACCCTATTTTAGGAAATAGATCTTGGTGTCGTTTTGGTTGTCCAATGGCCGCGATTCTAGGGTTTCAACAACGTTTGTTTTCTAAATTTAGAATTACAACAAACGGCGGACAATGTATTTCTTGTGGTAACTGTTCTAACAGTTGCGAGATGGGAATAGACGTACGTGCTTATGCACAGAAAGGCGAAAACATCGTACGTTCTAGTTGTGTTGGTTGTGGTATTTGTTCTGCAGTTTGCCCAAGAGGTGTTCTTAAACTAGAGAATGATAGCATGAAAGGAAGAATTAATCCAACGGAAATTTTATTAGGAAATGATGTTGATTTAATGGATTTAGTAAATCAGAAATAATGCGAGTCTTTCTATTTTTATTGTTGTTTTCATCCTTGGCTTTTGGCCAAAAAAACTACACGAAAAACATTTATGACAATGGAGAAACCAGTTCTAAAGGTTGGCTTCAAAACAATCTAAAAGTTGAATATTGGTACTTTTATCACACCAATGGTCAATTAGAAAAACGTGGTGCTTTTATTAATGGAAAAGAAAATGGGTTTTGGAGCTTTTACGATAAAACCGGAAACATTGAAGCCTATGGATATTTTAAAAATGGACTTAAAATAAATCATTGGAAAATGTTTTATAACAATAGACTATTAGAAGAAGGTCATTACAATAACGGCAAACGTTCTAAATACTGGAAATTCTATTTCTCTAATGGTAGATTAAAAGAAAAGGGACATTACAAAGACAACCTAAAATCAGCTTACTGGAAAACCTATTACAACAACGGCAAACTAGCTAATGAAGGTCAATATTTAAATGGAAAACAAACAGGATATTGGCGTTTTTACTACGATAATGGTCAAATTGAAAAAGTTGGTGATTATAAGTTAGGAAAACTCACTAGCTATTGGCAATTTTACAGCGAAAATGGTTTTAAAACTTCTGAAGGTCATTTTGTAAATGGCAAAAAAGATGATTGGTGGTTATTTTATGATAAAAATGAAAAAATTAACCACAAGTGTCAATTAACTAACAATAAAAAAAATGGATATTGCCTCATGTATAAAAATGAAGAATTAATAGCTGCTTCAAAATATTCTAAAGGAAAAAAACTGAAAGAATGGACAGATTTAAAATCATTTAAAAGAGACAATAAACTATCAGATTTAAAATAATGCCCAATATAAAAGTTATTATCCCTGCGTATAATGAAGAAGAATCCATTCCTCATGTTATAAAAGCTATTCCAAAACTAGTTAATGAGATTATTGTTGTTAGTAACAATTCTACTGATAACACAGAGCTAAATGCAAAAAACGCAGGAGCAACCGTTTTAGTTGAAAACCAAAAAGGATACGGTTTTGCCTGCTTAAAAGGCATGAACTATATTTCTCAACAAAAAAACAAACCAGATATTATTGTTTTTTTAGATGGTGATTATAGTGATTACCCGGAAGAACTGACTAAAATAGTGCAACCTATAATTGAAGAAAATATTGATTTCGTTATTGGATCTAGAGTTGAAGAATTACGCGAAGCAGGTTCTATGACCAAACCACAAATTTTTGGTAATTGGCTAGCAACTAGCTTAATGAAATTATTCTTTAAATCAACTTTTACAGATTTGGGCCCTTTTAGAGCTATTAAATACAGTAAATTATTGGATTTAAAAATGGAAGATAAAACTTATGGTTGGACGGTAGAAATGCAACTTAAGGTATTAAAACAAAAAATGAGCTATAAAGAAATTCCTGTTAATTATAGAAACAGAATAGGCCTCTCAAAAGTTTCAGGTACGATAAAAGGTGCTATCTTTGCTGGCGTAAAAATCTTAACTTGGATTTTTAAATATAGTTTTAAGTGATCTACCTTCAATACACCATAATTGTAATATATACTATTGCCATAGTACTGATTTTCATGTATGCTTTGGCACAGTTAAATCTTCTATACAACTATCTTTCTTCAAAAAAGAGAAGAGATGATAGCGAAACTTTTGACTTTTCGAATACTGAAGAAATCCCAATTGTTACCATACAACTTCCTGTTTTTAATGAGATGTATGTTATGGAGCGTTTATTAGACAATATTGCACTTATAGAATATCCTAAAGATAAGTTAGAAATTCAGGTCTTAGATGATTCTACAGACGAAACTGTTGCGACCACAAAAGCACATATAGAGGAACTTGCAAAAACAGGTTTAGATATAAAACATATTACCAGAACAGACCGAAGTGGTTTTAAAGCTGGTGCTCTCAAAGAAGGTTTAGTTATAGCAAAAGGGGAATTTATTGCCATTTTTGATGCTGATTTTTTACCACAGCCCAATTGGTTAAAACGCACTGTGCCTTATTTTAAAAACGAAAAAATTGGTGTTGTGCAAACACGTTGGGGACACATTAATAGAAATTATTCCATACTTACAAAAATTCAAGCTTTTGCTTTAGATGCACATTTTACATTAGAGCAAGTTGGTAGAAACAGTAAAGGGCACTTTATTAATTTTAATGGTACGGCTGGTGTATGGCGTAAAGCATGTATTTTAGATGCTGGTAATTGGGAAGGTGATACACTTACCGAAGATTTAGATTTAAGCTACAGAGCGCAATTAAAAAATTGGGAATTTAAATATTTAGAAGATGTTGAAACTCCTGCAGAATTGCCTATTGTAATAAGTGCTGCACGTTCTCAACAATTCCGCTGGAACAAAGGTGGTGCAGAAAACTTTAGAAAAATGCTTTGGCGCGTTGTAAAATCTGACAATATTTCTGCCAAAACAAAAATTCATGGGTTACTTCACTTATTAAATAGCTCTATGTTTCTAAGCATATTTACAGTGGCTATTTTAAGTATACCAATGTTGTACATTAAAAATGAATACGCTCACCTTAGAAATTACTTCTATGTGATGAGTTTCTTTGTAATGAGTACCATCATTTTCTTTGTTTGCTATTGGTTTATGTACAAAAACATCTATGGTAGTGGGTTTAAAAAATTCTTTAGTTATATAGGTATGTTCTTTACATTCTTTTCAATAGCTATGGGCTTTTCACTTCACAACTCTATTGCCGTTATCGAAGGCCATATTGGTAAGAAAAGTGAATTTGTACGTACACCGAAATTCAATATTAAGAAGTTTAAAGACAACTGGAAAAACAATAAATACTTACGCAAAAAAGTATCGCCTCACGTAATAATTGAGGGATTCTTAATGCTTTATTTCGCCTTTGGAATGTATAGTGCTTTTATTGTTGGTGACCAAGGTGGTGATTTTGGATTGTTTCCTTTTCACTTAATGCTATTTATTGGTTTTGCTTATGTGTTTTTTAAATCACTGACCTCTAAAGTGTGATTGCGCTCTGGAAATATCACAAAATTCCTCTCCTATTTTCTGTTATAAGTAGTTTATTTTATTTGGCTTTCGCCTATGATTTGGTGCGTTCAAATTCCACAAAATTAATATTACTCTACGTTGCACTTTTTCTATTTGCTTATAAAATTATAAAGACCACTGGGTTTAATTTTAAGCTTTTAGTAATGTTCTCTATTGTATTTAGATTATTGTTTCTATTTGCTACTCCGAATTTATCACAAGATTTTTATCGATTTATTTGGGATGGCCGGATGGCTTTAGAAGGGTTTAACCCTTACTTATATACACCAGATTATATTATAAATCAAGCTGGAACAAAAATTAAATCAGCACAAGAGCTATATAATGGTATGGGAAGTTTAAGTGCGTCGCATTTTACAAATTATCCGCCAATTAATCAACTCTGTTTTGTAGTGGCAAACCTATTTCCTGGACAAAGTATTTTGAGCTCAGTTATCGGTTTAAGACTTATAATTATAGCAGCTGACATTGGCACCATATATTTGGGAAAAAAACTTTTAGAACGTTTAAAATTGCCTTCTTCTAATATCTTCTGGTACATTTTAAATCCATTCATTATCATAGAACTAACAGGTAATCTTCATTTTGAAGGTGTCATGATTTTCTTCCTTGTTTGGTCATTATACTTATTACACTTTGGCAAATGGAAATGGGCAGCTGTCGTATTAGCTTGTTCTATTTCAGTAAAATTAATTCCATTGATGTTGTTGCCTTTATTTTTTAATCATTTTAAAAGCTCCCAAGCCCACAACAAACCAACAACGTTTTTAGACACCATTAAACATCTAAATTTACCGCAATTAGTTGCTTTTTACACCATCGTTATCAGTACTATAATTCTGCTTTTTATTCCGTTTTTTTCAATGGAATTTGTAAATAATTATTCGAAAACCGTTGGATTATGGTTTGGAAATTTTGAGTTTAATGCTAGTATTTACTATCTCGCCAGAGCAATAGGATATGCTATTACTGGTTATAATGAAATTGCCATAATTGGTAAGATTTTACCCATTATTTCAATACTAATTATTTTAGGCTTTTCATTCTTTAAAGACAATAGTAATTTACAAAAACTGATAACCTCAATGTTATTAGTATTCACGTTGTATTTATTTTTAAGTACAACGGTTCATCCTTGGTATATTGCAACTTTGGTAATTTTAAGTGTGTTTACCAATTATAAATTTCCATTGGTTTGGTCTGTAGTAGTTATATTGAGTTATTTGGCTTACACAAACCCTACATTCTCTGAAAACTTATGGGTTATTGGTATTGAATATATCATAGTTTTCACATTATTTATTTGGGAAGTCACTACAAAAAAAAAGACTACTAGATAACCAGTAGCCTTTTATATCTTTCTAATTTAATCATTAAGATTTAACCAAAATCTTCATCTTCTGCTCCAGGTTCTAAATCTGGATCGACAACTGCATTTGGATCATCATCATCAAAGTCTTCATAATCATCTTCATCATAATTTTCCATAGTCTGCTCAAGCTTTGTACTTACTTTTACTAAATACTTAGTGTCTTCAGTAGTAACTTCAACAGCCTCTACAATTTCATTTTTTGCATTTTTAAACGAAATCACATTACCATCATCATAACCATGTGGATATTTCTCCACAAGAAGGGCTAAAATTTCTGGTGTTAATTTTTTAAAATCAACTATAACTCGTTTTAAATGTGCGTCTTTCGGTTTCATTTTCTGATAAAATTTCTAGTGCTAATTTTTTTTTAAATATAATACTTATTTGCTTACTCAAATAAAATGATAAACATCTTTTTTAAGTAATTACAAAATTTACAATCTCAACTTACATGCCCAAAATATAAGCAAAAACCAACGGAGCTACAATCGTTGCATCACTCTCTATGATGAATTTTGGCGTATTAATATCTAGTTTTCCCCAAGTTATTTTTTCGTTTGGTACTGCACCAGAATAAGAACCATAACTTGTTGTACTATCACTAATCTGACAAAAATAACTCCAGAATGGCGTATCTTTTCGCTCCATATCTTGGTATAACATTGGTACTACACAAATTGGAAAATCGCCTGCAATGCCACCTCCAATCTGAAAGAAACCAATACCATCTTGAGAATTATCTGTGTACCAATCTGCTAAAAACGTCATGTATTCTATACCAGATTTCATAGTGCTTGCTTTTAACTCGCCTTTAAGTACGTAGCTTGCAAAAATGTTTCCCATGGTGCTATCTTCCCAACCAGGACAAACGATAGGTAAGTTTTTTTCTGCAGCAGCATACATCCAAGAATCCTTTAAATCTATTTCGTAATGCTCTTCTAAAACACCAGATAATAATAATTTGTACATATACTCGTGTGGTAAATAGCGTTCGCCTTTAGCTTCAGCCTCTTTCCAAATTTTAACGATATGTTCTTGTATTCTTCTAAAAGCTTCTTCTTCTGGAATACAAGTATCTGTTACTCGGTTTAAGCCTTTCTCTAATAAATCCCACTCATCTTGAGGTGTTAAATCTCTATAATTTGGCACACGTTTGTAATGCGAATGTGCTACCAAATTCATGATATCTTCTTCTAAATTTGCACCTGTACAAGACACAATTTGCACTTTGTCTTTACGAATCATTTCTGCAAAAATCTTCCCTAATTCCGCAGTACTCATAGCACCAGCTAAAGACACTAACATCTTTGCTCCAGAATTTAATTGGTCTTCGTAACCTTTTGCTGCATCAACTAAAGCAGCCGCATTAAAATGTAAATAATACTTTTCAATGAATTTTGAAATTTCGCCTTTATTAGTAGTCATCTTCAGTTTGGAATTTTGATTTCTTCTTTCCTTGGTTATTTGCATCGTTAAAGTTACTCTCAAAAGTATCATCACTATCTTGGTTTTGAAACTTGTAGCTTAACATTTTGTAATAGAGTTTTGCTGCTAAGAAGTCGGATGATTTTTCATTTTCATTCGGACATAATTCAACCATATCAAAGCCAACTACATTCTTTTCTTCAAAGACTTGTTTTAAGAAATCTAACGTTTCGTAATACAATATTCCTCCTGGTTCTGGTGTGCCAGTGCTCGGCATAATTGAAGGGTCTAGTGCATCTAAATCGAATGTAATAAATACATTATCTGTCATTTGGTCTATGGCAGAATCCATCCAACTATCGTCTTCTGCCATCTCGTGCGCAAAGTAGGTTTTATCAGTGTCCATAACCGTTTTTTCAATACTATCCATGGAACGAATCCCAACTTGAATTAAATTGGTAGTTTGGCTCGCTTCATATACAGCGCATGCATGGTTACAGGTAGAACCTTCATAGCTTTCACGTAAATCTGCGTGAGCATCGATGTGTAAAACCGTTAAATCTGTGAACATTTCATTGAATGCTCTAATGGTACCAATTGAAATAGAATGTTCGCCACCAAAAACAGTGACAAATTTATTTTTTTTGATGTATTTTTTTGTTGCTAAATGAACCGCTTCTACCATAGATTCTGGCGACGCGTTTTCTGTTACCGCATCTGCTAAGAATACGCCTTGATGGTAAACTTCAGAATCTGTTTCAATATCATAAAGCTCCATATTTTCGGAAGCTTCTAAGAAAGCATCAGGACCTTTGTCTGCGCCTTTTTGCCACGTACTTGTACCATCATAAGGTACAGGAATTAGAACAATTTTAGCAGTTTCTAATTTTGCTAATTCTTCTGGTATACCTGCGTAAGTTTTTGTTTTCATGTTTACTTCCCGTGAAAACGGGAATCTTTTTAATTGTTATACTTTTCTAATACACTCCTAAGTGCTTCGCTCGGTAGCTTCAAAACAAAAAATATTTTGTTTCTCACTAATCCATAAGGGGACAATTTAACCGAGAGGCTTATTTTTTTTACTTTAAAATTTATCTTTTAAAAGTTATTTCAACTTAATCTATTTTCTAACAGTGAAGCAGTCTTAATTCTTGACTCTTCTATCTCTTTTTCCTCTTTAATCTCAGTTTCATACCCCAAAATACCGAGAAGATTTTCACTCTTTTGTTGCTCTGCGAATACATGAGTACTTAGATTTCCTTCTGCATCTTTCTGAATTAAAACATGCTTTGGTGTTGGAATTAAACAATGCTGTAAACCGCCAAAACCTCCAATAGTTTCTTGGTAAGCTCCTGTATTAAAAAAGCCAATGTATAAGGGTTTGTCTTTATTATACTTTGGTAAATAAATGGCATTAACGTGTTGTTCACTGTTGTAATAATCATCGCTATCGCAAGTTAAACCACCTAAAAGTACACGTTCGTAACTATCATTCCAACGGTTAATTGGTAACATCACGAAACGTTTGTTAATTGCCCAAGTATCTGGTAATGTTGTGATGAAAGATGAGTTAATCATGTTCCATTTTTCACGATCGTTCTGTTGCTTCTGATACAGTATTTTATAAATAGCACCTCCACTTTCGCCTACTGTGAAACTGCCAAACTCGGTAAAAATGTTAGGTACATCAACTCCTTCCTCATCACAGACCAATTTAATTTGATTTACAATTTCGTCTACCATATAAGCGTAATCAAAATCGAAAGCCAAAGAATTTTTAATAGGAAAACCTCCTCCAATATTTAAGCTATTTAAAGATGGACAAATCTTTTTTAGAGCTGTATAAACCTTTAAACACTTTGTTAATTCGTTCCAGTAGTACGCATTATCTCTAATCCCTGTATTAATAAAAAAGTGTAACATTTTTAGCTCTACTTTTTCATTATCTTGAATTTGAGATTTGTAAAAAGGCACAATATTTTTATAGCCAATTCCTAATCGTGATGTATAGAACTCAAACTTTGGTTCTTCTTCTGAAGCAATCCTAATACCAACTTGAAATTTACATTTAATTTCTTCAGATAATAAATCAATTTCTTCATAATTATCAATTATAGGAATACAGTTTTTGTGACCATCATTGATAAGCTCAGCAATATTAGTGATGTACTTTTCGCGTTTAAAACCGTTACTTAGCACATAGGTTTTATCAGTTATTTTACCCTCTTTTTTAAGCGCACGTACTATATCAATATCAAAAGCAGAAGAGGTTTCAATATGAATATCATTAGTCAACGCTTCATCTAAAACGTGTTTAAAATGTGAACTTTTAGTACAATAGCAATAATTGTATTTGCCTTTATAATTGTGTTTTTCAAACGCATCAGCAAACCAGGTTTTTGCACGCTGAATGTTATTAGAAATTTGAGGTAAATAGGTAAACTTTAAAGGTGCTCCATGTTCTTCAACCAATTTCATTAGGTCAATATTATGGAAGCGTAATGTTTTGTCCTCAAGGGTAAATTCGTCTTGTGGAAAGTGAAAGGATTGATCAATGAGATCAATGTATTTATTGTTCATGATGTTATTCTGGTAAAATTCCCAACGCATGGGACTTAAGTATGTAAAATAAAAAAAATATGTGTAAACTCTGTTAAGGCTACGTTATATCATACTTGAATCTGGTTATGTGTAGTAGGTACAAAACCATAAACATGCTGACTAGCAGCAATTGCAGTAGCGGAAGTTAGCTCTAAAATTCGGTTACTTAACCTGTAAGCTGCTCTTGAATATGACTTCTTAATTATCAAGAACCCGAACATATAAACATGTTTCAATTGTTTAGCTTAAAATGGCTTTTAAAATCTTAAATAGATAATACCAATTTTCGGCACAAATCTATATTATTTATCAATATGAATAACATTTTTTGTTTTTTTTCTAACCGTTATAAACATATGAAAACCAAAAATTTAACTAAAACTATGAGAATCAACAACGTTAAAGCCTATAACAAATTACAGAAAATGAATCTAATAGCACAGGGAATCCGTAATGCTCATAATACCCATAATTTTTTTTATTGAAACCAGATTCTTTATATCTTCAGATAAAATTCTACGCATATAAAATTCCTACAAGCAATCTTTAAAAGTCCAATAGGAATTTACAATTGTTTTTTATTTCTTACCTTAGCACCTAATATCATTGTGAACTAATCACTTTTTCAAGATATAATTCATCCCAAAGAATTTAAAAAAGAATGTTAGTGCTTCCTACGACAGAACGTTAAAAACAAAACTCATGAGTAATTTAGCCAGCATTAAATCTGAAATAGAAAAATATGCTAATCAATCTAATCTAACCGAAACACAAATCGTTGAAAGGTTAGAGAAACACTACTTCAATAAAAAGGTAAACGATAATTTAAAGCTATATAAAAAAGGCAAAAAGAAAGTGAGTGATATAACCAAAGACTTAAAAATTTCGCCAAGAAAATTCTACGCGATTTTAGCAAAAAAGAATATCGTTCATAAAAAATATAATAAAGATTCAAAAAACGCATAACTGCACCACCTTTACTGAATCTCAAATAGAAAAATTTTATTCAATTCCACCGTTTTTCTATAAAAAGGAAAAAATCTCAGGCTTAATTAAACCTTTTGTTACTAATAAAGTCTAATGAGAAACTATTCTCATTTGATGAAAATAAAATTTCAAAGACTATCTTTTCTAGTTTTTTTTATTTGTTTAATAACGAGTTGTAATGCACCTAAAAAAACGGAGATTTCCGAGGTTAAGGTCTATAACTTTGATCAATTAGAACCACAACTCTATACTGAAAGTAGCAATGTAACCATTGTGAACTTTTGGGCTATGTGGTGTGCTCCTTGTGTAAAAGAATTACCTTATTTACAACAATATGCGAATGAAAATACGGATGTAGAATTGTTATTAGTAAGTTTAGATTTCCCAAAAGACATTGACACACAACTCAAACCTTTTTTAATAGAAAATAACATTTCTGCAAATGTTGTTTTACTAGACGATCCTGACTCTAATACTTGGATTGACAAAATAGACCCTAATTGGTCTGGCTCAATTCCTTTTACCATAATCTATAATAATGAAAAGCGTTTATTTTATGAACGCGCTTTCGAAAATATTAACGACTTAGAGAATGAAATTTATCAAAACTTTAATTAATAATTAGAATGAAAAAAATAAGTGTATTAATAGCTGCTGTTGTCTTATCTACAACTGCATTAGTTTCTTGTAAAGACAAGGCTAGCAACTCTGAAGAAACAATAACTGAAAACCAAAAACATGATCCAAATGGGCATCCACCTAAAGGGCATCCACCTAAAGGCAAAGGAGATCGAAAAGGACCTCCTCCAGGTGGTGGACATGGACCAGAGCAAACTAAAACTTTAGAAGAGATTGGTGGCTATAAAATTGGAGATGTTGCTACCGATTTCAGCCTCAAAAACGTAGATGGCGAAATGGTGTCTTTAGCTAGTATAGAAAATGCCAAAGGTTATATCGTAACCTTTACTTGTAATGAATGTCCGTTTGCTAAACTTTACGAAGACCGTTTAATAAAATTACATAACGAATATGCACCTAAAGGCTATTCTGTTATTGCTATTAATCCTAACAGCCCTGAAAACGAAAAAGAAGGTTATGCTGCAATGCAAACACGTGCTAAAGACAAAGGGTTTACATTTGCATATTTAGTTGATGAAGGTCAGAAAATATATCCTCAATATGGTGCTGTAAGAACACCTCATGTGTTTTTATTAGATAACGAAAGAAAAGTACAATACATTGGATCTATTGATGACAACGCTAAATCATCAGAAAATGTAAAGGTAAAATATGTTGAAGATGCAATAGCTGCATTAGAAAAAGGTGAAAAGCCAAGTCCTAATCTTACAAAAGCAATTGGCTGCCCAATTAAAGCAAGCACAATGTAATATAGAAAAATTATAAATTGATTGATTGATAGCAAAGTACTCGAGTTTTAAATGTAACGAGAGTACTTTTTTTTATTAAAATTTGAAATAGAACTTGGCTAATTTTAATATTACTTTAAAAGCTTCACTGACCAAAAACACTACTTTACTAATTCATTGGTTGCTGTTACTCAAAACTATTATTAACTTGTAAGCATAACATCTAGATTTGAAGGAAACAAAACACAGATATTATGAAACAACATGTTAGATTACCTCAAAAAAATCATTTGACTACTTTTAGTTTTATTGGCCTTTTGCTACTTACTTATTTTATAAGTAATCCTATTTTCGGGCAAACAGAAAACGAAAACAAGGCAACATCAATTACAAAGGAACGCATTATTAAAGGCATCGTTAGCGACGAAACAGATGTACTACTTGGTGTAAACATTGTGCAAGAAGGCACAGTCAATGGCACAACAACCAACGAAAAAGGCGAATTTACATTTCCTAAAAAATTGAATGTAGGCGATGTTTTGCTTTTTAGTTACATAGGTTATGAAACTCAAAAAGTAGTAATAAAAGAAGATACATCGTTTATTACATTAAAGTTGACTTTAGACGCTGTAACTATGATTGGCACATTAGATACTGGTAAACCGTACAAATCTAAACGTAAGGATTAATTACAAAACCCATAAACATCTTTAATTTAATTTTAGATTCATTATTTGAAAACGATAATAAAAATCTTGCTCTTCATTACTGCAAATCATTCTTTTGCGCAAATCTCTGATTTTAATCACATAGATTTTAAAAAAGCAGATAGCATAGCTTTGTCTTACACTAATGAAGGGCTTTATAATTTACCAAAATTAGCTTTTCAATTGACAAACGATTTAGATACAGATGCGGAAAAATTCAGATCTATTTATTTTTGGGTTTGTCATAATATTTCTAATAATTATAGTCTATATCTAAGAAATAAACACCAACGTCATCGTCTTAAAAATGATAGCATAAAGCTTAAAAACTGGAATGATAACTTCAAAAAAAAGCTTTTCAAAAAATTACTAAAACATAATACAACAATTTGCACAGGTTACGCTTATTTAGTGCGAGAACTCGCCAATCTTGCCAATATAAAATGCAACATTATTCAAGGATATGGTAGAGTAAGCACAACAAATATTGAAACATTAGACTTACCAAATCATTCTTGGAATGCGGTAAAACTAAATGATAAATGGTATTTATGCGATCCTACTTGGGCTAGTGGTATTCCTAATCCCAAGACAAATAGTTTTAGCTTTCAATATAACAATGGTTTCTTTTTAGCTGAACCAAAACTGTTTGCAGTAAATCATTTTCCGGTTGATGAAAAATGGTCGCTTATAGAAGATAACGCAGCTACCTTTAAAGAATTTTTAGCTGCACCAATTATTTATGGCAAAGCTTATGAAAGATTAGATAATCATATCCTTCCTAAACAAATGCACCAAACTATTAAACGCTTTGAAAATGTAAGGTTTGAATATCAACTAAAAAAACAGATTCAACCAAAGGCTGTTGTATTTAAAATTGATAATGGCACAAGTATTGAAAAAATCGAACCTATGAATATTTCCGTTCAAAATTCAACCTTAAAAATAGAACACCAATTCACAAAAAAGGGCTTTTATGATGTTCACTTATATCTAGAAGACCATTTAATTGCAACGTATACTTTTAAAGTAAAAAGCTGAATATTAAAGCATTTTTAAAGTATTCACTTCTTGCTCAGTTAAATGTTTCCAGTGACCACGAGGAATATCTTTTTTGGTTAAGTGACCAATTGCTACACAATCAATTTTTACGAGGTCGTAATTAAAATGATCAAAAATAGTACGAAGAATAGTGTTACCAGTATTTTTAATCTTTATACCTACTTGGTTTTTAGATTCGCCTTGTATATAACTAATCTCTTCTACTGCAACGAGTTTCCCTTCAACTTTAAATCCTTCTTGTATCTTTTTTAAGTCTTCAAATTTTAAGTTCTTATCTAACTCAACTTGAAACAATCGTGCTACACCATTTTTGGAGTTGGTAAATTTTTGTACCACTTTATCATCGTTGGTAAACAGCAATAACCCTAAAGAATTTCTACCTAACCGACCTATTGGCTTTATATTTGCACTAGTTGCATTTGCAACCAAATCCATTACAGTTCTTCCTTTTCCTTCTGCTGTTGTTGTCGCAAATCCTTTTGGCTTATTTAATAACACATACACTTTTGCTTCTGGTGTAATACGTTGTCCATCAAACTTAACCTCATCAGAACGCTTAACCTTATAACCCATTTCAGTGACAATTTTACCATTAACAGTCACTAAACCAATAGCAATATTTTCATCTGCTTCTCTACGAGAACACATACCAGAATTAGCTATGTACTTATTCAGACGGATTTCATCTGAATTAGATGCTTGCTTCGCAGGTTTCGGTTTCTTTTTAAAAGGAGCATTTCCTCTAGTAAAACTTTTGTTTTTACTATTAGCATTTCCTCTTCCTGAAGTTTTCCCTTTTTCCTTGCTATCTTGATTTCTGCTCATGTTGTAATTTTTCGCAAAGGTATAACAATAGTTGATATTAACTACTTAATTTCTACAGTTGTTTGTCGTTCTGTGTTTACGGTTAGTTTAGTAATATCTGGTCGAGAATAATGACCAACCGGATCAAAATTTTGACGTTCTTCTAAAGCACGATTAAAATCTATAGTTTGAATAATTAAACCTTCTTTGTGTAAAACAGGTTCTATAATCCATTCGCCATCTGGTCCTGCAATACAACTTCCTCCATTTGCTAAATTTTCTGGTGCATTTTTTAGTATGGCATCTAAGTGTGGTGTGTTTTCAGGAAAATCTGTTTTTGACATTAAACTCGATACAGAAACCACAAAAGAGCGTGATTCTTTAGCAATAAAACGCGTAATCTCTTTTGTATTATGATCACTACCTGGCCAAACTGCAATATGTAAATTTTCTCCTTGGCCATATAATGCAGTCCTTGGCAACGGCATCCAATTTTCCCAACAATTAAGTCCGCCAACGGTAAAATCTTTGAGAGCATGCACTTTTAAACCATTACCATCACCTGGTGCCCAAGTTAAACGTTCGTCATAAGTTGGTTGTAATTTTCTATGTACAGACTTGATATCACCTATTTCATTTATATAAACTAAAGAGGCATAAATACTATGACCACCACGATCTATAGGTCGTTCTATTATACCCAAATAAATTGCTATTTTATTAGATTTAGCAAGGTTACAAACCGCATCTAATTCTCCTTTTTCTATGCTAATAGCGTTTTTAACGTAATGTGCATGTAATTCTTTGTTTACTTTTTTATCCCACTCTGCACCACCTGTTAACGCTAACCAAAATGGATAACCTGGTAATAACGCTTCTCCAAAAACAATTAATTCACAATTTTCTTTTGAAGCTTCAACTATTGAACTTTCAATTTTGCGTAATGTAGCTTCTTTGTCTAACCAAACAGGCGCTATTTGAGCCATTGCAATTTTTAAAGTATGATTCATTTATAAACGGTTTAAAACAACTGAAACATCAATTAACAAAATAGATAAAACACCAGCTACGATAATAAATTTTAAGATATTATGAAGTATAAGGTAATGAGTCTTCTTATTTGATTTTAGTAAAATTATGAGATAAATAAGCAATAGTATGATACTAAGATAAAAGTAATAATACATATGACCTATCTTAAAAAATAGTATTAATAAGATCGCAGAAATTATTGTAGAAACGCCAACTACGGTTAACATGAGTTTAGACACTTTTTCTCCGTATACCACTGGAACCGTTCTATAGTTTAGAGCCAAATCACCTTTTATATTTTCTAAATCTTTAGTGAGTTCTCTCATAGAAATGAGCAAAAACAAAAAGATACCATGCGCAAAAACTACTTTTTCAAAATTTTGATAATATATAAAAATAACGAAGAATGGCGTAACCGTTAATATAGCAGAAACCATATTCCCTATAATAGGTTGCTTTTTTAAGCGATGTGAATAAAACCAAATTGCAAAAATATAGAACGCAAAAAATAATACGGCTTTAAACGACACGTAGCTTGCAAAAACAACAGCTAAAAAGTTAAGTGTAAAATAAAAAGATAGCTTGGTATTTTGACTTACCAATCGATCTAACATTGTTTTTCTAGGTTTGTTAATTAAATCCTTCTCCGAATCGTAGAAATTATTAATAATATAACCTGAAGCAATAGTAGCCGTTGATGCTAATACAAGCATAAGCAAATTAACATCTAATAAAACAGATTTTAAGGGTTTGTGATGTGCAAAAATATAAACCGAAGCCAGATATTGAGCAACAACAATAACAAGAATATTATAGCCTCTTACTACAGAAAACAAACTAAAAAATTTAAGAAGAATGTGTTTCTGCCGTCTTGATAACATGGCTTATATATTGGTAAACTGCTAAACTAAATTCAAAAAAGGACCTTGATTAAAAATTATAAACTACTTCTAGCTTTTGTCCTTTTAAAGCTTCTTTTGCTTTTTCAATATTCTCTGTAAAGCCTAAGATATAGCCTCCACCACCAGAACCACAAAGTTTTAAATAATAGTCGTTGGTTTCAATTCCCTTTTTCCAAAGTTCATGAAATTGTGAAGGAATCATTGGTTTGAAGTTATTTAATACAACTTTAGATAGTTGTTTAGTATTATGAAATAATGACTTTATATCACCTTTTAAGAAATCATCTACACAAGCATCTGTGTGCTTTATAAATTGGTCTTTAAGCATACTACGGAAACCTTCATTCTTCATGTTTTCCATAAAAATACTTACCATTGGCGCAGTTTCACCAACAATACCACTATCTAATAAAAATACGGCACCTTTACCATCGGTTTGTTGCGATGGAATACCTGTAGCTTCTATATTATCTTTAGAATTAATTAAGATTGGAAGGCTTAAATAACTATTTAAAGGATCTAATCCAGACGATTTTCCGTGGAAAAAAGATTCCATTTCAGAAAAAATCATTTTTAATTTTAGCAATTTTTCTCGAGTAAGATTTTCTAAAACTGTAATCTTATCTGACGCATATTTATCATAAATCGCAGCCACTAGTGCACCGCTACTACCTACACCATAACCTTGTGGAATGGAAGAATCAAAATACATACCTTTATTTACATCACTCTGCAAAGTAGTAATATCAAAAGACACTAATTCTTTATCTAAATCCTTTAAATATGCAACATAGCGCACTAAACTCTCATTAGATTTCACAGCTTCCTCAGTAGGATTTTTATCTACCTTAAGTGCTCCATTATAGAAATTATAAGGTATTGATAAGCCTTTAGAATCTTTTATAATTCCATATTCTCCGAATAATAGAATTTTTGAATAAAATAGTGGTCCTTTCATGATTTGAGAGCAATTACTTTAACAAATATACGTATTATAATTGTATTTGGTTTGCGCCTTGTCCGATTTGGTCACAAATGTATTGACCGTTTTGGCAATAGCTAACCAATTCATTCTTAATAAATTCTAGCACATTTTCCTTTTCATTTTCAGGATAAAGCACATGAACATTTGCACCAGCATCTAGCGTAAAACAAACTTTAGATTCTGTTTTTTCTCTGTAAGCCCAAATTTTATTTATTACTTCTAAAGTATTAGGTTTCATTAAAATAAAATAAGGCATGCTTGTCATCATCATAGCATGCAATGTAAGTGCTTCACTTTCTACAATTTTAATAAACTCATTTAAATCACCTGAAGCCAAAATGGTTTTCAATTTCGCCAAATTATCATGCGCTTGGGCAAAACGCTCTTTTGCAAAAGGATGACCATACATTAACTGATGACCAACTGTGCTACTCACTTGTTTTTCACCTTTATCTACCAGTAAAATAGCATCTTGATAATTACTAAAATTGGAATGTACATCACCTTCAAACTTTACACCATATAAATCTGAACTTTGAGTAAAAGTTTCATTTTCTCCCCAAACTACAATTTCTCCTTCAATACTGCGGCATGCGCTACCTGATCCTAATCTAGCCAAAAATGAGGCTTTTTGGTTGAAATAAGATTTGTTATCTATTTTAGAATTGCCATCATCAGTTTTTAGCTCTTTTTCAATACTCATTAAACACAACGCAATTGCGCTCATGCCAGAAGCGGAAGAAGCAATACCTGAACTGTGTGGAAATGTATTTGTGGTTTCAATCTTGAAGTGATACTCCTTTAAAAAAGGCATATAGACTTCAATACGCTCAAAAAATGTTTTAATTTTAGGCTTGAAGGCTTCATTCTTCTCTCCTTCAAAATAAACATCAAAACTAAAACCGTCTTCGTTCTTTTTAGAATACGTTATTTCGGTTATGGTTTTACAATCCGAAAGTGTAAAGCTAATCGAAGGGTTTTCTGGAATTTGATGCTTCTTTTTTCCCCAATATTTAACCAAAGCGATATTACTTGGAGAAGCCCATTTTACGGAACCGTTTTCTATTTTAGAATTATAAGTTTTAAGAATAAAGTCTTGTTCAGTCATTGCTTACTATATATCCGACAAAGATAAGAGTTTTAGCATTGTTTTATAATTTCTTGCTGTTGCAATGACATTTAATTTTTTCTCAAAATAATTTAAATTGAATTTTGAACGACCATAGCCGTTAGCACAAAACAAATAAATACAATCATTGAATATCACATACTCGTCATTTGGGTATGTTTTTTCTGAAGCATTTTCCACCACAAGAGCCTCTGGAATTTCGTTAAGTATTACAAAATAACTATCTGTCTTCTTCGAATCTAAAAATGGACAATTATTATAGATTAATAAAAGTTCTGCTCTAGTTTTTATTATTACTAGAACTTGAAAATCAAAATGTTTTAAAATGACTTTTTGAATTGTGTCTTCTAAAATATTACTGCTTCTTTCTAAAGATTGAAAAATAACGTTACCACTTTGTATATATGTCTTTACGTTTTGCAGGCCAGAATTCGTTAATAATTCTCTTAACTCTGCCATTGGCACTTTTTTGTGTCCACCAACATTAATTCCTCTTAACAGTGCGATATAAGTATGCATTATTTGTTAATAGATTGTGACACAATATAAGCGCCTGTCCATGCATTCTGAAAATTAAAACCACCTGTTACCGCATCTACATTTATTACTTCACCTGCAAAATAAAGATTAGGAATTCGTTTACTCTCAAAGGTTTTAAAATTAACATCTTTTAAATCTACACCTCCAGCTGTTACAAATTCTTCTTTAAATGTGCTTTTTCCTGTCACTTCAAAAATTGCTTTGGTTAATTGTGATGCTAAATTTTCTAATTGCTGTTTATTAATATCTGCCCAACGTTCGTTTTCACTAATATTAGAGGCTAAAACCAATTGTTTCCAAAGTCGCTTTGGTATATTGAATTGCGTATAATTGATTAATGTTTTCTTAGCAAATTCTTGTTTGTAATTTTTAAGCTCAGTTAAACAACTATCAAAATCTAAACTGATAAAATTCACTTCAATCTTAAAATTATAATTTCGTTTTGCTAATTCCACTGCACCAAAAGCAGACAATTTTAAAATAGCTGGCGCACTCATACCAACATGCGTAATGAGCAATGGTCCATTAGATTCTAAATCGGTTCCTACGACTTTTATTTCAGTGTTTTTGGCAACAACACCAGGAATATCTTTGATACGTTTATCCTTAATATCAAATGTAAATAGTGATGGCACTGGTTGAATAATTGTATGTCCTAAATCTGCTAGTAGATTCCATATTTTAGGATTACTTCCTGTGGCAATGACGAGTTTATTACAATCTATTGCGTTATGATTTGTTTCAATAGAAAAATTGGTTTCATTGGCTTTTATCGCTTTCACTGAATAATTATAAAGCACCTCAACGTTATGTTTTTGTGCTTCAGAAAGGAAACAATCTATAATCGTTTGAGATGAATTTGAAACCGGAAACATTCTACCATCTTCTTCAATTTTTAATTCTACACCTCGTTCTTCAAACCAAGCGATAGTATCACCAGTCATAAAACTATGAAAAGGTCCTAAAAGTTCTTTTTCTCCTCTTGGATAATTGCGTACCAATTCTGATGGAGTAAATTCCGCATGTGTTACATTACAGCGACCTCCTCCAGAGATTTTTACTTTTTGTAAACCTTCCTTTCCACGTTCTAAAATTGCAACGGATAGTTCTGGGTGTTGCTGCGCAATATTAATAGCGGCGAAAAAGCCTGCTGCTCCTCCTCCTATGATAATTATGTCTCTATGTGAATTCAAATAGCAATTTTAAGAAGTTGTGAGTTAATAATCTTTTCATTTTAAATGAGGAAAATTACCTTAATTAAAAACATAAAATTACGATGATATACATCAAGAGACTAATATTTCCTTTACTAATTATAGCAATATATAAGTCGCCTCTTTAACTATCTTCTCTATGGAGCTCCATAAACTACAGCTTAACTATTGATACTGATGATGGAAAACTCTTCTTTGACATAAACATGATAAACAATGGAGAAAAAAGTTAGAATAAATTTTTCTTAATAGCTTCAAATTGTTGCGTAACATGCTCTAAATCTGAAGTATTTTTAAGACTCCGAGAAGCATCTTCATATAAATTATTGGTTTCTTTCCTTAAGAGTTCTTTATAATATTCTACAACCGAATTTTGACTACTTAGTAACAACTTAAACATTAATAATAGCTTTTGTACAATTATAACATCACCCTTTCCATATGTTCTAAAGGCGACCATGACATTGTAAAGTAAATCTTCAAAATTTATTGTGTTTATTAATATTAGTGGTTTTTCATCGTCATCTAAACAATAAGCACAATCCTTCTTTTTTAATCGAATAAGAAATAATTCTGTAATATAATCTATGGCGTTTAAAGCAGTACCTGGATCATTTATACCTGGTGACATTGCCTTTACTGCAATTTCTGTAAGCTGTTTAAATGCTAACACATAATTATCTGCAACACGCTCACCTTTTGAATAAAGAAAGTTAGATAATATGTCGTCTTTCTGAGTGTCACTGATATCATTATTATACTTTAAAATTGGCATTTCACTTAGTACATATGTACCTTTAGCTGGAATGATTTCGAATTGCAAATTATGTTCTTTTGCAATTTGAGCCATTGCATTTATGGATATGTTCTGAAGATAACCAGACTTTTTTGACCTTAAAGTATTCCAATTCTCTGAATCAGGAAATTCTATCACACTTTCACTTTGACTATCAATTAAATCTACCAATCTATTTTTAGCCGTAGTAAAAATTCTGCTCATTATATTATTTACCTGAATTTCTTGAGAAATAGAATGTATAAAATATATGAAAGCGCCTAAACATACTGTCATGAAAAAAATAGAAATTAGAACCGAAAAACCAGGCAACTGATACTCCTGTCTTACAGGCTCTATACCTACTAACGTAAAAATGCAGTATAATAATGAAGCATTATAAATACCTAAGATAATTTGATGTCGCCTATTAGATATTAAACCTGGCAAAACTCTAGGAGAAAAGTTGCTTGATGCTCGATTTAACAAAATCATTACCATAGAGAAACTAAATACCATGATTGAGATTAGCCCAGCAACAAAGGTTGTTAATAAGCTACGTGCAGTATCTGTATCATTAACAACTAAAATAGGCGCGTGTTTAGAAAGCATCTTTGATATGCCATGACTTTCTAAATAAAACATAAAAAATGCAAAAACAATACCTGCTATACTTATAATCGTGGGATAGAATGCAATTTTAGCTTCAAGTTGATATATAAACTTAAATGATTTGCGTAGAAAACTTATCATAAATTTTAAAAATTTAAATTAAATTCAAATAAGAATCTTAAGCCTTCCACACTGTTAAACAAATTAAATGTTCCCGAGAGGCTTTCTGCTGCAGTAATCCAAAAACCACCACCATAATCATTATGCCATTTATCTGAATTTTCATTTTTAAGCCATACTCTACCAACATCAAACCCGCCAAAAACACCAATTTTCAATGGAAGTGTATTTGTTTTAAATTGGTTAAAACTATAACGTAAATCAGTACTACCAACTAATGAGTTTCTTCCGGTAAAACGTTCATTTCTAAACCCTCGTAGTCCATTTCGCCCGCCAATATTTGCAGCTTGATAAAAGATTAAGTCATCTCCAATTCTAAATTGAGTCCTTAAATCTGTTTTTAATACTAATTTTCTATTTTGTGAAAGCGCATTATAAAAACCTAAATTAGAGTTAATATAACCATAAGTATTTTCTGTTTCTGCAAACTCTGTTTTAACGCCTAAATTGAGTAAAAAGGTCATTCCTCTTGTTGGGTTAAGTCGTTCGTCAAAACTATTATATGTGTACTCTCCTTCTATTGCTCCAAATACTCTTCTGTCATAAAATCCATCATTAGTTGCATCACTAAACTCAGAAATGAATCTATCTGAAGACTCATCAATTTCTATAGCTTCAAAAACAGTTCTAAAACCATAATTGCTACCAAAATTACCTTTCTTTAGAATTCCAGCTTTGAGCATATAAATACTTGTTCTTACTCTATTGTAATCTAAATCGAGGTCGTCATCTAAATTGATTGTTTCATTTCCATAACCAAAGAAATTATTTGTGAAATTATCTGAAGTAAATTGCCCTCCAATGTGTAAGTTCCAATCGTCCTTTATGTTGGCAAATTCTCCATCATAATTTAAAGAGAAGCCTTGCGTCGCAAAATAATAACCACCTTTAAATCGATGTTGATGCGAAAATGGATTACGTTGAAAGCCTTTCTTAGTCTTAATAAACTGAACTCCCACTAACATTCCATCATCTGGATTAAAACCAATTGCAGGTGTTATCACACTATTAGTAACTATATTTTTTTTAAAATCGAATAAATTTAAATTATAGACATCTGTTAACCTTACTACTCCTCTATTATTGACTTTTATAGTATTTGGTTTGCTTTTGTGATCATACACCTTTATTCGTCTGCCACTATTTATAATATAGGTATCATTTTGTTGACCGCCAATAAGTCTAGTGAAAATTAAATTATTTGCTTTTCCATTAACTTCAAATATGTCTTTATCGTCTAAACCATAAATCCAGATCTCCTTAGTTGTATCTTTATTAAAAGTTTTATCTACAAGCACTTCACTCTTTTCACCATCTATAATTCTATAAATTTTTACATTGGTTTCATTATCTCTTAATCTAGTGACTTCTATATAGTCATCCTTATCAGTACCTGTTAAAATCACTAACTCATTGAGATATGTATAATAGCGCTCAGCAATATCTATAAGATGAGCTCGTCTTCCCTTTAGTTTAACTTTAATATCTTCTAAAGTTTCATCTTGTACTTCTTTTGGTACTTTTAAAAACGCCTTATCAATGATTTCATCAGTAATATTCTCCTGAATAAATTTGGCATGTTCAAGCCATTTCTCTTTGGTAGATTTCTGAACCAAAATACGATCTAGCTTAACTCCTGCTGCGTTCATCCATTCAATATCTTTTAGCTCTGCATCATAGACTTGCAATTGCTTTGTAGAACCAGATATAACTTTCATAACATCTAATAACGCTCCATCGAAGTTAGAAAACACTTGATCTCTATCTCTTGGAATTGGCCTATATAGTTTATCACCATTTTCTTGATCAAATTGTGCCCATCGCCATTGATCTTGATGTCTATCCCAATCGCCAATTAACATATCAAAAAGTCGTGCTCTTACATAAGAATTTTCATCAATTTTATATTTCTCATCCTCTCTAATTTTCGCAATGATATCATGAGTGCTTTCAATGTCATCAGCGTAACCAAAGTTTCTTTCATCAGTATAATTTTCTTCTGGACGCTCTTCAATCATATAAAGTTCATCACCATACTCATCATTAAACTTTCCTAAGTTTTTATGTTTTGGAATGTAATATATCTTTGGATTTGTATGGTAAACCTGAGCAGCGTCAGATAAGTCTGGAACTACTTTAAATGCATATGGATGTGCTGCTGTATAAAAATCTTGAATTAGATCTTCTACTGCGGTTTTCTCAAACTCATCTTCTATATGAGTATTTTTAAAAACAACAGTTTGTAAATATTGTGTAGCACTTTTTCGTAACGCCCTCATATTTAGCTCCCTTCCATCCTTGGTTTTTAAGCGTAACGATTTTGTTTGGTGACCACCACCTGCTCGCACAACCTCTAAACCACCATATAATGTATCTAGTGTAGCCACCTTAGCTTTTATCTTTGTACCATAAATATCTCTATAATGACTTCCCCAAACCGACTCAAAAAACCCAGTTTTATCAGTTTCCTCAGCAGTATAAATAGATGTTTCAATTTCTTGTGGAAAAGTATCAGGCAAAACAGATACGTCATACGTTTTTGTAGGCTCAAATATCATTTTGGTAAATAACTTTTTAGCCTTACCGTTTTCTTCACCGAAAAATGAAACCCAACTGCTACCATCTTCATAAATGGTTAATTCTGCAAACCCTTGTTTTCCGTAAGAAAACAATCCATTATTATTAAGATTAGCATAAGATTCTTTAGCTCCAGATCCTGAGACAATTTGTTTTACATTTTCATTTTCTATATACTGTAAGGTATGTTCATGGCCTGAAACAAAAACAAGGTTCTTAGTATCAAAAGTTAACGTTTCAATTCGCTTCATTAATTTATTATAACGCTCATTGTAACGGTCTTGAATAGAAACGCCACCTTGAGTTCTTATCTGTGTAGCCAATGAGGCTAATATTGGTAACGGTATTTTTTTCTGGCCAGGAAAAAGGTGTTTAGAAAAAGCATACTGGCCACCATGCACACCATTTGTATACATTGGGTGATGCATCGCAAAGACAATTGTTTTGCCTTGAGCTTTTTTAAGTTCCCCTTCTAATTCTTCAAAAAAGCGTTCTCTAGTCTTTATTTCACACTCATCGTTAATAGTTGGATGATCATTCCAATTTTCTAAATACCATTGCGTATCAATGACTATTAACTGTACAGTTTCACTAACATCAATACTCTCTAAAGGACATCCATTCTCTGGTTGAAACGTATTTTTACCGATAGCATCTTCAATATACTTTTCTTCTCTCTTAACTCCTTTAACTCCATCTGCGTACCAATCATGATTGCCAGGAATAAAAAGAACTTCGCCATCAAACCCTTTGATTGATAATATTTGGCCATCTAATGCATTTTCTGCTTCAGCCCTTCCTTTTTTATCTTTCTTTGGTAAACCCGCTGGATAAATATTATCTCCTAAAAAAATCACAAAGTCCCCTTTAGTACTTTTATTTTTAGTGTAATTGTTAAAAGCTGTAAGACCTTTAGACATTCCGCCTTTAGGAGATTTCCCTGCATCTCCAATTAGATAGAATACCTTATCTACCTTTTTATTAGGCAAAACACCAGATTTATCATCTTCACTTTTATACAAGGCCTTTTCTGTTGCGCAAGCGCTTAATATAATTGACGATAGTATAATAATTGTTTTCTTGATAAAATTTCTCATGTGTATATTTATAATGTAAAGGTATATTAGATTAGTTAATGGATTTAATAACAATCTTAAAATATTAATCCATTTACGCACATTAGCGCGTAGAATTTATAAAATAGTAATTACCATTAGAAAAACAACAAAAATTGAATTGGTTATACCGCATCTTTAAAAAAATTACGACATAAACAACCAAAGTCTAATACTATCAATTCTGACTGTTATCTTTTATAAATAATTCTCTAATCTTGAAGTAATTGCGTTTCAAAGATTAATTCACTCGCTATAGTTTTATGTACAGGACAACGCGACGATATTTCTTTTAATCGCTCTCTTTGATCAGAATCTAAGTTACCAATAAACTTAAGCTTTTTACTGATATGATCTAAGTATTTTGGCTTATCAACTTCTAATTTTAGGTCATCACTGTGCTTTCTAGAATGCGAAACGTAAACATAAACCTCCTTTAAATCCCAATGTTTTCGCTCTGCATACATTTTTAGTGTCATTACAGTACAAGCTGCTAAGGCGGCATTGAGATACTCGTAAGGAGAAGGACCAAAATCATTACCACCAATACTTATGGGTTCATCTGCAATTAAAGCATGGTTTTTAGTTTGAATAGTTGTTGTAAAGTTATCTTCTACAATGTTGAGATGACCGACCAATTGTTCGCCTTCTGTACTAATCATTTTATTTTCTTCTTTAGGAAAATAACGTTTTGCCCAAGTCCCAATCATTTCACCAGCATATTGGCTATCAATTACATCTGTTAATAAATGATCTGCATTATCTAAAGTAATGAAGCTTTTAGGATGTAAGGCCGTTTTATACAACTTCTCAGCGTTTTCTACACCAACAATTTTATCAAAAGGCGAATGCATTATTAATAATGGCTTACGAAGATTTTTTACAACTTCTGGTAAATCTATTTTATCAAATTCTTTAACGAAATCATTATTTATCACAAATGGTCGCCCACCAATATTTACCTCTACATCATTGGTTGCGTTATTATCATCTATTTGATGAGAGAACAAATGTTTAACATGATCTACTGTTGCTGGTGCACCAATTGTTGCTACTGCTTTAACATCTGCAATTCTTGAAGCCGCTACAAGTACAGCTGCACCTCCTAAAGAATGCCCAACTAATAAACTTGGTGCTGTATAAGCTTGCGATATATATGCATGAACATCTATTAAATCTTCTACATTAGCAGAAAAATGGCTATCTGCAAATTTGCCTTCACTTTTGCCTAAACCTGTAAAATCAAATCTTATGACTCCAAAACCTTGTTGTGTCAGTGTTCTACTCACATTCCTAGCTGCATTGAGATTACTACTACATGTAAAACAATGCGCAAAAATGGCAAAGTAATTTGGCTTTTGATTTGCAGGCAACTCTAGATGAGCACTTAAAATATCTCCTTTTCTATTTTCAATTTTTAATTTTGTGTTTTTCATAATATACGCGATTCATCTATAGGTCTACAAATAATATGAAACCTTACCCAAATTTTTAAAAATCAAAGCCTAATTTAAATGCAAAACGCACACCTTCATCACTATTAAAAGCTGATAAATTAAGCGTTAATAAGTCTGCTGCAATAGCAAAAACGCCTCCACCAATTGACGTATTCCAATGGTCAGAATTCCCATTACTAATCCAAACTTTACCGTAATCAAAACCTCCATACAACCCAAGTTTCATAGGTGTTATGACAGTCCTTACTTTAGTTAGGTTTAATCTTAAATCTGTACTTTGTACAAAAGCACTTTTACCATTAAATCTTTGGTTTCTATAACCTCTTAAACCGTTATTAGCTCCTATTGTTGCGCCTTGGTAAAACTCATAATTATCTCCAATATTAAAATGTCCTCTAAGCTTTGTTGCCAATACTAATTGACCATTTGGAACCAATTTATAATCTAACCCAAACTCAGATATTACATAACCAAACCCTTTTGAGGTTTCTACATTATTTCTAAATCCGCCATGAATATTAAATAAGAATCCTAATGTTGGAAATACTTCAGTATCTGAATGTGCAAATTGGTAAGTGGCATCTGCTCCATAAAAAACATTTTCAACTTCTATATTATCACCAATTACCGAATTAATAAATCGTCCTTCCGTTTTTTCTACTTCTATAGACTCATAGGTTAAACCAAATTTAAAACTTGCACCATATCTACCTATCCATTTAAGAGACGGTTCAAACTTTAAGGTTTGAAGTTTTACTCTATTGTAATCTAAATTAACATCTAATCCATCTGATGTATCATCTTCTGGGTTTAATGAATCATTTCCATAACCAAAGAAATTAAATGCATAATTAGGGCTAGTAAAACGCAAATCTATACCTAAATTAAAATTACCAACTACTTTCGCAAAATCACCTATATAGTTTAATTCATAACCTTCAGTTGCAAAGTAGTAAGCTGCTGAAAGTTTATGCTGAGCAGTAAACGGATTACGCACAAAGCCATAAGTTGTGTAAACATTTTGAATCCCTAACTTAAATCCGTCATCAGGATTTGCGCCTAATGTTGGGATGATTTGGTTCGTACTATTTTTGAGTTTCTTATAATCGTACACATTTGTTTCATAATCATCAGTTAATATTATACGTCCTTTATCTGTAACAAATGTGTTTTTTTTGGATTTGTAATCATAGCAAATTAAACGTTTTCCATTTTCAATGTTATACTTATCATTATTTTGACCTCCTATTAAAATTACTTTGATATAGCTATCACCTTCTCCTGTGACCTCAAATACATCATCGTCGTCTAATGCATAGATCCAAATTTCTTTAGTTTCATTTTTATTATACGTTCTCTCGTGAAACTTATCCTTTTTTTCTCCTTTTTTAATCCTGTAAACTGTAACTTTTGTTTGTCCATTTGGTAAACGTTGTATATCAAACCAATCGTCTTTATTAGTCCCTTTAATAACGGCATACTCATTGAGTAATTCAAAATAACGATCTGATATCGCTTGAAGATTACCTCGTCTAGCTTTCAATTTTTTCTTAATATCCTTAATAGACTCACTTGGCATTTCATTTGGAATATTTGCAAAAGCTTTTTCTATGACTTCATCCGTGATACCTTCTTGTATAATTTTTACCTGCGCATCCCAATCTACTTTACCAGATCTCACTATAATTTCCATATCTAGCGGATAAGGTTCTACATTAACACCTTTTACATCTACTAAATCATTAGAATACGCCCTCAATAAACGTGCAGTTGGCATTAGTTTAACGGCTGTACCCAAAAGAAAACCATCTGACATTTTTGAGAACGCTTGATCACGATCTCTTGGCATTGGTCTATATATTTTTTTCCCATCTTCCTTAAATTCTATCCAGCGCCATTGATCTTGATGCCTATCCCAATCACCAATTAGCATATCAAACAATCTTGCTTTTATATACGAAGGCTCATCTATGATTATATCTTCATCTTTATGAATTTTTTTCATCATATCAAGCGTTGATAACAATTCATTTTGAAACCCAAAACTTGCTTTGTCATTATGACCTTCAGATGTATGTTCTTCAATCATATAAAGTTCATCACCATAGTCGTTATTATATTCTCCTAATCGTTCTTGTTTTGGTACAAAATAGAGAACCGGATTTGTATGATAAACACCAATTGCATCTGCTAAATCTCCAATAATCAATGGCGCATATGGATAAGAACCTGCAAAAACATCTAAAATTAAATCTTCGGTCGCAGTATTATCAAACTGACCATCAATAAACTGATCTTTAAAAAGTACAGCTTGTAGATATTGAAGAGCTTGTTTACGGACAGCTCGCATCACATATTGTGTTCCGTTTTTATCTTCTAACCTTAAGGATTTAGACTGATTTCCACCACCTTGCCTTACAGGAACTAAACCACCATATAGTGTGTCTAACTTTACATTTGGCACCATAACTTTGGTACTAAACTCTTTTCTATAACGATCTCCCCAAAGGAATTTTCGAAACCCAGTAACATCCGTTTCTTCTGTTGCATAAATAGAAGCCGTTGTATGCGACTCTAAATTTTCTTTATATGTTTTAAGTTCTAATGGTGCATCTTGCGGAAAAACTTCTGTTTCAAATACAATTGCATCTTCATCGGATGAATAGAAGGATACATGGGTAGAACCATCTGTGTAAACACGTAACGTAGCATAACCTGGTGTACTATATCCAAAAATACCAGCACCAACATTTCTTACAGCAGACACATTAGATCCTGAACCAGAAACAATTTGACGTAAATTATCATCAATTAAATATTGCAAACTGTGTTCATGACCAGATACAAAAACAACCTTATCATTTACTTGCGCTAGCGTTACTAAACGCTTTTTTAATTCGTTGTAGCACGCATTTTGTAAATCTGTTTCTACACGACCACTTGTTTTTCTAAAAACATTATTTAAAGTTCCTACAATTGGTGCAGGTGACCAGTTACTTTTTACACTAAACTGACCACCATGAGGACCATTAGTATACATGGGATGATGCAATGCTATAATTGTAGTTTTGCCTCGCGCTTTTTTAACTAAATCACTAAACTCATCTAAAAAATTCTGTCTTGTTTTTAATTCGCAGTCGTCATTAATAGTTGGTTGCTCGTCCCAATTGTTTATGTACCAATGCGTATCAACCAGAATAAGTTCAATGTCATCTGAAACATGAATTTTATCAATAGAACATCCATCTTCAGGTAAAAAACTATCTTTCCCTAATTCTTTTTCAACTATTTTTTCTTGGGCTTTTAAACCTTTGATTCCAGAATACCAATCCTGATTTCCTGGCAGAAAAATAGTTTTACCTTCAAAATTTTTAACTGCTTCCGTTTGCAACAGCAACCTATGCTTTGCTAACTCATAAAATTTTGATGATTTATTTGGAATACCTTTTGGGTAGACATTATCACCTAAAAAAATAGCCGTACTCTTTTTATCTGCTTTTTCCAATTCAACTTTAAAAGCTTTTAAAGCATCAGAACTTTCGCCTAGGTTTGAGTCACCTGCATTACCAATAAGATAAAATGTATGCGCTAATTCTTTATGTTTTGGCTGGGCAACTTCTGCATCACGTACAACTTGTTTTTTATAGGTTGCACACGCATTAAAAACTAATATTGAGACTAAAAAAATCCCGTACTTGTATACTATTTTCATAAAAAAGGGTTGGTATTCAAAAATACGAATTAATTACCCCATTTGTAGAATCTTAAAAAACTGAATTATAAGGTAATTATATGACAATGAATTGTAGAAACTGGAATTAGTAAGTTAACGAACCTAACAACTGTTAAAAATAAAACGAGAAATAGGATTGCTAACTCAAATATTAACTAAGCTTATAAAAAATTCTTAATTTAGTCTCACAATTTATTATATGAAGAACATTGTAGTAGAAGCAGAAAAATACGTTATAGCTTATTTAAATAGTAATTTAGATGCCTCATTTGTATATCATAACCTTGCGCATACGCAAAGGGTTGTTGGTAAAGTGAACGAACTTTTGGAAGAAGGTCCTTTAAACGAAACCGAAAAAGATCAATTGTTAGTTGCTGCTTGGTTTCATGATACTGGATTTACTAAAACTATCGAAGGGCACGAGCAGGAAAGTGTAAAAATAGCAACGGAATTTTTAAAATCTCAAAATGTTTCTGATAAAACTATTGAAACCATTTCCGCTATTATTTTAGCTACTACAATGGGTTACCAACCTACTAATAAATTAGAGGGTTATATTAAAGATGCAGATTGTGCACATTTATCTAGTAAAAACTACCGCAAATACGCGTCTTTATTAAGAAAAGAATGGGAACTGACTTTAGGTAAAAAAGTATCTAAGACTGAATGGATAAAAGAAAATATTGCCTTTTTAACCAACCATAGTTTTTACACCGACTTAGCAACAAAGAAATGGGAAGGTCGTAAAGGGAAAAATTTAGCCAACCTTTTACAAAATCAAAATAAAGTAAAAGCAAATACAGAAAAATTAAAACAGAAAAAGGCAGAATTAAATTTTAAGAAAGCAAAGTTAGACTTACCAGATCGTGGTATAGAAACTATGTTTAGAGTTGCATTAAGAAATCACATTACATTAAGTGATATTGCAGACACAAAAGCTAATATTTTATTATCTGTAAATGCCATTATCATCTCGTTAGTCTTATCTAACTTAGTTTCTAAACTAGATAACCCTACAAACGAATATCTTATTTGGCCAACGTTCATTTTTGCAATATTTACAGTTGTATCAATTGTTTTGTCTGTAATAGCAACACGACCGAATGTAACTAGCGGAAAATTCACAAAGGAGGATGTCGCTAATAAAAAAGTAAACTTGTTATTCTTTGGAAACTTTCACAAAATGAAACTTGAAGAGTTTGAATGGGCAATGGAGGAAATGATGCAAGACAAGGAATACCTTTACGGATCACTGACTAAAGATCTCTATTTCCTCGGTTTAGTTTTAAATAGAAAGTATAAGATTTTAAGACTGACCTATACCTTTTTTGCGATTGGGATTGTAGTTAGTGTAATATCGTTTGCTATAGCTTTTCAACTATCTGGCCAAGAATCTCCAATAACTACAATTGTAAATTAAGCTTTAATTTCTTTCATTAAATCTTCATAGGTATAAAACTCCTTGTCGTTTTTCGCTTTGTGATATAAAACACTAACTCGTATAGCTTTTAAACCTGTTACAGCCTGTAAATCTTGCAATTCTACAATTTCTACATCTGTATCTAGGTATTTTTTAGCCTGCAAGAATTTTACGTATTGTAAATACTCCATTTCGTCTTCTCTCTGAGAATAAACAATACTCAATTTACCTTTTTGAGTCACGCGTTCGTTGGTACCCTTTATAAAGGCTTTATCCACCCGTTTCTTTACAATTTCATATCTAGCATTGTATGTTCCATCAACATCAAATTGTTTTTCATCCATTCTAAAACTAATAGACAATGGCTGATTGAATACCAAAATCATCGACGCAACATCTAACGCTACTGGAAAATCTGGTTGCATTTGATAATAAGCATTCTCCATTTCCACCATCACTTGTAATTGCCATAACCTTAAATTATATAAGTAAATTGTATTAAAACCATCTTCTTTAGTTAAGGATTCACCGATATACATATTATGTTCTACACCATCAGTTTTAAAACGCTCAAAATAATGCGGATACATTTGTTGTGCTTCTTCTTGTTTAGTATCTAAAATAGAAGCCATTTCTTTATTTATAAGTGATATAGTATCATCGTATTGTTTTCTATGATGATATAAAGTATCTGCTTGCGAATTTATTTTTTCAAAATAGTTATCAATTTCTTCTTTTAATGCATCAACAGTGTACAAATGTTTTAAAACAGGCTCTACTTCCTTTTTAATAAAAACAGAAATTTGATGCTCACTATCAACCTGAAAATGAGAATCAACACTTTCTAAAAAGCTATCAATTTGATATATAAATTGTTCATAAATTGGAAGTGCTTCTAATTGAAAAGCATTAGACAAAACATTCTTTAATGCATTAAGTTGTAATGATAAATCTTTTTGAGTTGCCCAATTTCTAGCTTCTGATGACCCTTTTATGTCTATTTGACCGTAAAGTGGATAGATATTTTCAAAAGCAATTTTATTAAAATTAGTGTCTTTACCATTCATTTGGTCCTTAATAAATTGCTTCGCTTCTTTCTTAAATCTCCACTGTACACTAGAGTGTATTGATGTACATTCTTTTTGTATTATTGCTTCAATTAAATTAGACTCTTCATTTTTAGAACGTTCTACAGCACTTACAATAAAGGGCATAACATCCACCAATTTATTAGCATTGATACTATTTAGGATTTTAGGCTCGTTAGAAACAATTTCTAAAATACCCATTAAACCATCTTTATTAGCAATAGGCGCAAAAATGGCGCTTTTAATTCCTTGCTCATGTAAAACATTTATATGAGGCGCTTGGCCTTGTGACCGTTCAAAAGATTTATCTACATCAGATACTGAAAAATATTTAAATTCTTTTAAAAGCTTATTGTAAGACCACGTACATAAGGCATCCGTACAATTTTGACTTTCTAAATTATTAAGTAAATAACTATTCATGCCAACACCATAAATACGCTCAAAAACATCCTCTTCTGCATTGAAAGTTGAAAAACCAACTTTGATATTTTTAAGCCCAAATAAAGACTGAAAAATGTCATGAAAACCTTCCATAAAACCTTCACTTTTTTGTTGGGTCTCACCTATTAAAGTGGTCTTTACGTTAGAAATGGATTGATCGTCTGTAATATCAAAAATATTAGAAATCACAAAGCCTTTAAAAAGATAGCTATTTGGCGGAAACTTCTTTTTCCACAGTTCTATATCTTCAAAATTATCTATTAGCTCATCATAATCTTGCTGAGTAATCTGTGGCGCGTTTTCTGTTGGAATAACTTCTGTAAAATCCGCGTTATACAACATTTTGTAGTAACGAATTACACCATTAGAATCTGGTATTTCATAAAAAAAAGGTCGTTTAAAATTTAAATTATAACCATAACAAAAATTTAAAATTATTGCACAAGCAAAAATATATTTTTGATCCTTAGGCATATTCTGAATTTCCAAATCAAAATTACTTCCGGCTGTATTTATAATAGACTTAAAACGCTCTGAAGAATTGAATGTAAAATTATGAAATGGAATAGATGCCGTTTTAATTTCATTTTTAGTTAATAATGGACTAAAAGCATCTTGGAGTAATCCTTCAATCTCTTTTTCATAAGTATTAAAGATTTCAAAATCACTAAATCCATCTCTTAAAATAGGATTTTTCTCTGCTATACTTAATACACGTCGTGCATTAGCAGCTATAAAATCATTATCAGCAGCTATTAAATTTTCATACTGATTAAGAAGTTTGTTGAAACTTATTTTTATTTCAAAAGGAGATTCTATGTTATCGTTAATATCCAAAAAAAGTAGTTTTTTTATATAGGCAAAGTTACAAATATTAAGAATAGTCGTGTATCGAATTAATTTCTTACACCTTGTATTTAATTTAAAACAGTCTGCTATAAGGTCTAAAATCCTAATTGACCGTACGTCCAGTTAGACCCATCACTTATAAATATTAAAGTTTTACTAGTGTTTCCATTACCTACAGTAGTTGTCATATTTACAACTGATACACCTGCAGTACTATCACCAGCAAAAAACAACACACCTGCTCCGAACGTATAAATATCGGCATTTACAGTATCGGTTACATTTCTTAGAATATAAATTCTCCCTGGTACCACTGTAGCATCTGGTAATATAAATTCCTCACTACCAGTTGTTGGCGTTAAATTGATATAAACACCATCATCAATAGGTGTCGCAGATCCACTTGGTCCACCATTTACACTTACTACTTTTAATGATAAATTGCCGTTAATATCCAAGGTGCTTTTTGGGTCTGTTGTTCCTACACCAACTTGAGCATTGGCACCATTAAAACAGAGTACCAATACTAATATTAGTATTACATTTTTCATAAGGGATAAAAAAATTAATTATTATTTAGTTTTTAGACTCAAAGCAAAACCGCCACCTTCGGCAAGCTTTATAGAGAGCTTTGACTCTTTATTTAGTTCAATTTTTTCAATTTTAAGATCTAATGGATTATCATCCCAATGCGCCTTTTCGCCATCTTTATATAAAATAGCTTCGTAAGTTGTGTCACTATCTAAAAAACTAAAATCTAAATCTATAGTCCTAGAATTTTCATCTGTAATTCCACCAACAAACCAATTTTCTGTTTCTCGTTCTTGTCTTGCAATAGTCACATAATCACCTACTTCGCCATTTAAAATAAGAGATTTATTCCAATTAACACCAACATCTCTGATGAACTGCAAAGGTTCAGGGTTAGCTTCATAATGTTCTACTAAATCAGCAGCCATTTGCACAGGACTGTATATAACCACATAAAGTGCTAATTGCTGTGCGAGGGTTGTATTAACTTGATTGTCTTGTTTATATTCATTAAATTTAATATTGAAAATTCCAGGTGTATAATCAATTGGTCCTGATAACATTCTAGTAAACGCTACTATTGGCAAATGTTCTGGTGGATTGCCACCATCACTTGCCCAAGCATTAAATTCTTGACCTCGTAAACCTTCTCTAGATATAATATTAGGATACGTTCTTCGTAATCCTGTTGCCTTAATAGGCTCATGAGCATTTACAGCGACTTGATATTTAGCGGCTTTTATAGCTGCATTATTATATTGATTGACCATGTATTGTCCATGATGATATTCCCCTTTTGGTAGAATTTTACCTACGTAACCAGATTTTACAGCATGCATACCATATTTCTGCATCAAAGCATAGGCAGTATCTTGTTGTTTCTCGTAAGTTTCTGTTGCAGCAGAAGTTTCATGATGCATAATAATATCGACACCTTTTTCTTTTCCGTAACGTACAACCTCTGCAATATCATAATCTGGATAAGGTGTTACAAAATCAAACACACCTTCTCTGTCTTCAAAACCAATCCAATGTTCCCAACCAGTATTCCACCCTTCAACTAATACACCACCAATATTATTCTTAGCAGAGAAATCAATAAAATTCTTTACATTTTCTGTTGTAGCACCATGTTTTCCATGCGATTTCCCACCATCTGTCCATGTGTTCATATCTTGAGTCATTCCGTAATCCCATGAGGATTTCCCTAAATGCATTTCCCACCAAACTCCTGTGTATTTCATAGGTTTAAACCAAGATACATCGCCAAGTTTATTTGGCTCGTTAAGGTTCACTATAAGTTTAGATGCAATTAAATCTGGCGCATTGTCTGAAATTTGTATCGTTCGCCAAGGTGTATTAAAAGGCATCGTCTTTTTAACCTTGTAATCCCTATTTTCTGAACCAACCAAATTACTTATTAGGTTTAAGTTTTCGGTATCTACTTTTAAGGTCATACCTGAATAATCTACTAAAGCTGCCTCGTGAAAGCTAAGATGTATTCCATCTTTACCCACCATAGTGACTGGTGTATTAACTGCATTTTCTGGTATATAGGTCTGTGCTAGATTCTTGTGATTCTTAAATTGTAAGGCATCAATTGCTGATAGACTCGTGGTATTGTACAAATGCTCATAAATATCCCAATCTCCAGGAATCCAAAAGGTTTTATAATCTTCTGTAAGGTTAAATTCGGTGTTTTCTTCAGTTATAAAAACATCGTTTTTTAATCGTGCTTGTTCCGGAAATTCGTATCTAAAACCTATGCCATCATCATAAACTTTGAAAATAATGTGCAAAAAACGTTCTGGACTTGTTGTTTCTTGAAGTTCTATCTTTAATTCTGTATAATTATTTACAACCTCTGATTGTTCGCCCCAAGGCATTTGCCATGTTTCGTTGAATGTTGAAATATTTGAATTCTTAATAATGAAATTCTTATTAAAAGCTGGAATATTCTTAAACTCAAAACCTAGATAAGACGTATCTACAATAGTCTCATTATTAAATTTTACCATATAAAATGGCCGACCTTCAGAATTAACATTAAAATCTACCAATACTTTTTCGTTTGGCGATGTGATTTTTGTAATTCGTTTTTCTTCTGAATTACAAGAGAATAATACCAATGCAATTGCAAATATTGAAATGTAGTTTTTCATGCTGTATAAAGTTTTAGACCAACTAATATTAATGCTAACTGAGCATAATCGCAGTCGGCACCTCATAGGTTCGTTTTTTTTATTTTATTACTTTACTAAGAGACTTGCTAGGTTTTAAAAACCTTCTAAGTCTATAATCCATAACTACAAGGCTTTTGAAACCTAGTAGGATAATAAATAGATTATTTTTTTTCTATCAGTACGACTTCAAATTCTGAGTCTATTGTAATCTCACCATTTTCTACTGTTGCCGTTTTGCCTGAATATGTATCATTTAAAACATCTCCTTCTTCAAAAATTTTAGAAACATCTATGACCTTCTTGCCTTGTTCTAAGTCTAACCCTATTAACACTAAATCCTTAAAATCACCTTTCTGGTAGCTCCTATAAAAATAGTAAGGAGAAGACGTTATCATTTGGTGAGTACCTGCACCAACAGCAGGATGTTTTGCTCTAAATTGACCTAATTTCTGCCAATGTGTTAAAACTTCTTTTATGCGTTTTCTTTTGGCTATAGAATCCCAATTCATCATAGATCGCAATGTAGCATCTCCTTCTGTGTCCGGAACTATTAATGATCTTGAGGATTCGTCTCCATAATAAACTTGCGATGTTCCTGGCGACAATAAAAGTTTATTTGCAGTTTCGTAAGGCTTTTTTCTTTGGGCATCAAATGGACTACCATCATCATGTGAGCTGAGGTAATTTAATGTTCCAAAGTCCTTCAACTCATCATGTAAAATAGCATTATAATGTTTAAATAAGTCTTCGTAATCTTTATCCTTAGAATTATATTTAAATTCAAAATTGATGAGACTTTGAAAACTCGGTGGATTAAAATAATTGACCTTTCTATCGCCAAAATCAAACTCCTGGCCTGAGCTTACGCCATAATTGTATACTTCGCCAACAAGGTAAAAATTGTTGTCATCTAGTACTTTTTCAGCATTGTTCTTTTTGTATTCTGCAAAAGCAAAATCGCATTCTACTTTGAATTCTGTCCACACATATTCTTCGACATGTTTTACAGTATCTACTCTATATCCATCAACTCCAAATTCGGTAATGTAATCTGTTAACCATTTCATGATATAAAAACGTGGTGCTCTAGGATGGCCCGTTCTTTCAAAAAACGCATCGAGTTCTTTTACCTCTTGTTCGTAACGACCTTCGGCTTTCCACTTTTCTACTAATTGCGGTGGCAATTCTACATTTTCATTACTTTCTGTTCTAATATCAGGAAGATTTGCAACCAACGTACAGCTAATCGTATTATCATAATTATCGTAGGTACATTGCTTATCTGTTCTTACCCATTCTTCTGGCCAAACTGGATCTTTATCTGTTACAGGACCAGTATGATTAATAACGGCATCTAATACTATTCTAATACCTCTTTCATGTGCTTCTTTTATTAACTCACGTAAATCTTCTTTGGTCCCAAAATTAGGATCAATACGAGTCCAATCTTTTGTCCAATACCCATGAAAACCATAAGATACTCCTGTTCCTTCATCTGTTCCTCCATGGATTTGCTCAACAATTGGAGTCATCCAAATTGCATTAATACCTAATTTTGTAAAATAACCTTCTTTCACTTTTTGAGTAATCCCTTTTATATCACCTCCTTTAAAACCTCTTAGCTTACCAGTTTTTCGAGTTCTATTAAAATTTACATCATTAGATTGATCTCCATTATTAAATCTATCCGTGAGTAAAAAATAAAGATTTGCGCCTTCCCAAACAAAAGGTGTTTCAGTTACTTCTGCTGACGCATCCCTACTGCTTCTGTTATCTTCTGCTTTATCTTTACAACTCAAAGTGATTAGAATTATCGTGAATAAAATTAGTTTTTTCATTGTTGTTTATAAATTTATAGAAACTATTATGTCTTGTCGTTTTAATTTTCAATTTTCAAAATAAACGACTCTAAAGGCTTAATATCAATTCTTACATTGGCCTTTCCATCTTTTACTTTTAAAGTTGAAGCGTACGTATTGTATAATTGATCTTCAACGTTGTATTCTCCATCTTTTAGTTGTAATTTTTGAACTAGATCTTCTGGTAACTGCAACTCGAATCCATAGGTGTTATCTGCATTGAAATTTGAAATGACAATTAGTTTTTCATCACTACTCCAACGAACAAACGATAAAACTTTATCGTTATACCATTCTGTGTGTTGATGATTGTAATGTTGAAGATCTTGATAATTGCCCATCAAAGCAGAACTATTTATTGTGAAATTCAATAGACGTTTATAAAAATCACGAAGTTCATCTTCTTGCTTGGTTAATTGTCCGCCATCAAACTTTTTATCGTTTACCCAACGCACTAAACTAGGCACTGAGCCATAATCGAAAATTGAAGTTCTTGTTGGATCTCCAAAACCTAAATCCTCTGCACCAGGTTCACCAAATTCTTGCCCAAAATATATCATTGTTGGTGCAGTAGATGATGTTGCAGAAACCACTATGGCTGGTTTTCCTTTTTCTGCGCTACCAGCAAAATCTGGACTAGCAATTCGTTGCTCATCATGGTTTTCTAAAAAATGAAGCATATGATGTTCAATATCACTTAAATCATTTAAAATTGGTGGAATATTGTCTGTACTTCCGTGACCTTGCATTACGTGTTTAAGGGTATCATAGAGCTGAACTTTATCATATAAATAATCCATTTTACCACGTTTAATGTAATCTCTATACAAACTTGGGTTATAGACCTCAGCTAATAAAAAGGCTTCTGGGTTTTTCATTTTTACATGAGAGTTCATATAACTCCAAAATTCAACTGGCACCATTTCTGCCATATCGTATCTAAAACCATCAACACCTTTTGCCGTCCAATACAACGCAATATCCTTAAATTTAACCCAAGAACTTGGTACGGTTTTATCTTTCCAAAATTCGTAATGCTTTTTGTAATTTTCGTTTTCAAAACCAGCAGGTAATTCATCAAAATCTTTTCTACCTTCTGGACTAATGCCGTAATTTACTTTTACAGTTTCATACCAGTCATTAATATCTGGTTGTGAAGCTCTAGATCCATTACCTGTCCATTTTGCAGGAATTTCTTCAAACTTACTATCTGCTAAACTATTTTTTTCTCCACCTAAGGGTTGGTAACCATGTTTCCATTCTGGTACTGTAAAAGCTTCTCCTGGATTGTAATAAAAGTTATTATTAACATCGTACGTTTTTGTTTTATCATCCTCTGCTCCAAAATCTGTTGATCCTTCAGGATTAGTTAAACTTTGATAATTACGAGCCACGTGATTAGGAACAATATCAATAATCACTTTTAAATTTGCTTTGTGAGAACGTTCAATTAAAGCTTCAAATTCTTCGAGTCTGTTTTCAACATTTACAGCTAAATCTGGATTTACATTGTAGTAATCTTTTACTGCATATGGCGAACCTGCTCGACCTTTTACAATATCTGGATCATCATTAGAAATCCCAAATTGTGAATAATCCGTAATCACATCATGATGTGGAACTCCTGTATACCAAATATGTGTTACACCTAAATCCTTTATTTCTTTTAGAGCTTTATCTGTAAAATCATTAAACTTACCTACTCCATTTTCTTGAAGTGTTCCCCAAGGTTTATTAGTGGTATTCGTGTTTCCGAATAAGCGAGTAAAAACTTGATATACGACTTCTTTTTTCTTCATATTAATTTTTATTTCTTTGAACTCTAAGGGTGTTTTAGTTTCATTCTCACATCCAAAAATGCTGAATACAGCTATTAAAATAATACTTTTTCTTATAATTTTCATTTAAACTACTTTTTGAGTTTAACAGTTACAACTGATGTTTCACTTGAATTTCTTTCAATAGGAATTCTTAAAGTTTTAGAACTCTCCGACCAATCAAAAGATGAATACTTACCAACCTTTATACGCTTGGGTTTATGTTCTAAACCATGAATTGTTAAATAAAATCTACGCGATTTTGGATTGAAATTTTTTCCTATTTCATTACTAATTTTAAATTCTAATGTTGAACCCTTTACGTTCATATCTAGCTTTAAAATTTCATAATCATTATTTTTTATGGTCTTGGCAGAAACACCATCATCTGTATAAATCTGTTGACTGCTAGATAGCACGCTGGCATCATGATAATATTCAATCTTATACATGGAGTCATCATAATTATCAGTAGTTTGAATAATTGAAAGATTGGGAATGAAAGCACCAGCTCTAATGTAAGTAGGTATAGAATTTTCATTTAACTCTATTGTTTTTGTTTGTCCTCCTTTTATTTTTTCATCTGTATAGAAATCAAACCAAACATTATCTTTTGGAAAATAAACTTCCTGCTCTGTAATTTTTGGTTCTAAAACTGGCGACACCAATATATCATTTCCCCACAAATAGGCTTTTGAATAATTAAACAAATTCTTATTCGTAGGTTCTTCAAAGAACAATGGTCGCATTAAAGGTTTACCTAATTGGCTATTTTCATAAACTAAATTATAATTGTAAGGCAATAATTTATAACGTAATTCTATAGCTTGCTTGACTAATGCTTTGGCATGTTCACTCCTATAAATTGGCTCACTTGGCACATCTTCTTGTGCATGAGGTCTAAAAATAGGATTGAAAACACCATATTGTAACCAACGCACATACAATTCATCATCTAAATTTGCACCCGCAAAGCCACCTAAATCACTATGCATATATGCCAAACCTTGCATACCCATTTGTAACACAATTTCTGGTTGCGATTGTAATCCTCCCCAAGTTCTGTTAACATCTCCAGACCAAGGAATCATTCCATAGCGTTGTGAGCCAGAATAACCCGCTCGCATTAAAATAAATGGTCTTGTATTTGGAAAATCGCGCTCATAACCTTCATATACTAATCTTGCCCAATCGTGTCCGTATATATTATGAACCTCGTTAGCAGATCCTGTTTTGTGCATTACCCAATCTGGATGTACTTCTGGCTCTCCCAAATCTCCCCAAACACCTGCAACACCTTTATTAGCCAAATCTTTATAGATATTCCAAAACCATTTTTCACCATCAGGATTATATATATCAATGAGTCCAGTGTTGCCAAAGTAGAAATCGTATTTAGCCGGATTTCCCATAGCATCTTTTGCTAAGATTCTATTTTGAACAGCTTCATCCCATTTATTTGATGTTGTTAAAATAAATGGCTCCGTAATAGTTATAGTTTTTACGCCTTTGTCGTTTAAGCGTTTTACCATGCCTTCAAAATCTGGGAAGGAATCTCTAAAAACTTCCAAATTCCCCATAGTGCCTTTTAACTCTTTTCCAAACCAATATAAATCTAGAATAATAGCATCTACCGGAATTTTTTCGTCTTTAAATGTCGCAATGGTCGTCTCCACTTCCTTTTGAGAATGATAACCAAAACGGCTAGAAAAATTCCCTAAAGCCCAACGCGGAAGCATAGGTTGCTTACCTGTTAAATCTGTATAATTATTAATTAAATTTAACCATGAATCTCCAACGATGACCTGATAGGTTTTTCTACCAGATATAGTTTCATAAGTTAAGGTGTTATCACTTTTACTATCCAAGTCTAAAAATCCTATTGGTGCATTATCAAAGTGCAACATGTATTGTTTAGATGATACCACAATTGGCATTGTAAAATTCATTAATTCACTATGGGTTTCATAACCATAATGTGCTCTATTGTATAGTTGAAGTCGGTTTCCACGACGATTCATACCTAAAGCTCTTGCGCCTCCGCCATATAATACTTCATCTTTTGTAAGGTTAAATTGAATGGTTTCTAAACTGTCATTTTTTACATAACCTTCTTTTTCTGAAACAATAAATTGATTTTTATAGTAATATGAAATTTGAAATGGGCTCTTTGTAATTGTTACATATAAGCCCTTTGTTTTTAATACAACATCATTACCTCTATCAGTCATCTCAAAATAAGAACCATAAGGTTTTGCTACAACAGCATGAGATTGCGATTTGTAATAATCGCCTTTTGGAACAAAAGTGGTTTCAATAATATTAGAAGAATATGGCTTTATCAAGTAATAACCATCATTGACTTCTATCTTTAAATCTAGTCCTTGTTTTACAGCACTTTTAAAAACACGATTTGTATTTTGAGCCGATAAACAGGCAAAAGAAAAAAGAATTATTATTGATAAAATTAATTGCTTCATAATTTAGTCTTTACCTAACAAAAACATTAGTGGTTGATCTAATCTACTATTCCAAGAATTTTCAGAATGATCTGTTCCTTCAAAAAATAAGTTTTTAGAATTATCTTGGGTGTAGCCTTTTGATTTTAATATGTCATTTACCCTTGGCGCATATTGCGGATAATGCTCGTCTAAGGTTTTATTTCCATAATCAAAATACAACCTGTATCCACCAGCTTGTGGTAAATTAGCGTCCATATATTTAAAAATAGCTTCAGGATACGGATTATTCTCCATTGGCATTGCACCTGGCCAATGCGTAGATAAACATGCTGCACCACTAAAAACTTCAGGATACTCAGAAATGGCATACATAGACATTAATCCTCCCATACTAGAACCCATTACAAACGTGCTTTCTTTCTCAGGATTCACAGCATACGTTTTATCTATTTTTGGCTTCAATTCTTCAACAATAAATTTTAAATAATTATCACCCTTTAGTTTAAAATCCTTTGAACCCGAAAGATCTTTTAAGCTATCCTTAGTGGCTTCGTTTATATAATCGAAGGCCTTTTGAGGAAATAAGTCTTGCCAACGTAGTTTTGCAATATTATGAACAGCAACTACTATAAAATCCTTAGTTTTCCCTTCTGACATTAATTCTGAAGCCCATTCATCTACTTTCCATTCTTGTTTATTCCAAGTTGATAATGAATCGAATAACATTTGACCATCGTGCATATAAAGTACATCATAAGTTTTGTTTTCTACATAGCTTTCTGGCAGCCAAACATCTACTGGTCTTGGTGTAATATAGTTAGATGGAAAACTATCTATTCTATGGATTTCGCCTTTATAAAGTCTTGCGCTTTTTAAATGCTGAAAATTTAAAGGTGCATCAACACTGTCTATTTCTAAAGTATTCACTTCTTGACTTTTTGTTTCATTTTTACATGAAAACATAAATAAACTAACACTCAATAGTAGTAAAACACTTTTCATGCTATAATGATTTGGTTGTTAAAATAATACTTCCTTTTGTTTCTAATATTAAACTAGAATTCCAAATTAGGGTTTCTTTTGAAATAATATTAGTTAGCGTTTTTCCGTTTAAACCTAACTCTTCAAATCGAGATAAATCCAAATCTTGGGCCTCATCATTCTTGTTAATAATATGAACAACAGTTTCGTCATCAATCACTCTTGCTAACATATAAATTCCGTTAAGAGGCGCAAAATGGAGCGTTTTACCGTTATGTAAAGCTTCACTAGTCTTTCTGTAATTTAACATCTTGCTTAAAAAAGATTGCATGTCTTTTTGAGAATCTGTAAGTCCTTCACCTGTAAACGCATTTATAGAATCGCCTTCCCAACCTCCTGGGAAATCTGTACGGATTAACCCATGATCTCCAGGTTTATCAAAATCGTCCATTAAGATTTCTGTTCCGTAATAAATTTGAGGAATTCTAGGCATCATTAAGAGGTAACTTAGAGCCATTTTAGTATTAGTAATATTCCCATCTAATTGTGTAAAAATTCGACTCATATCATGATTATCTGGAAACACCATAATATCTTTTGGCGACGCATACACAAAATCGTTAGCTAAACCTTCGTACATTTTTACCAGACCTTTATCCCAAGATTCATTTTCTTTTAAAGCTTCAACAATAGTTCTTTGCATGGCGAAATCCATAGTTGATTTTAAATTAGAATCATAACCATCTGCGTTTTTATGACCATCTTGCCAATAAGCAATAAGTAAAGGATTGTAACTCCACTCTTCACCTACTATCGAAAAATTTGGGTATTCTGTCATTATTGAACCTGCCCAATCACTCATAAAATCTTTATCAGGATAAGGATATGTGTCTTGACGAATGCCTCCTAATTCTAAAGTTTCTACCCACCAAATACTATTCTGTATAATGTATTTAGCCATAAACGGATTGCGCTGATTTAAATCTGGCATTCCAGATACAAACCAACCATCTGTCATGCCTTCATTATCTTTTTTAGATGCGTATAAATCTTGATTAGAAGTACGTCTATGATTAGAAGTTATAGTTGTTTTACTATCCCAATTATTTATGTTTTTCTCGTAGTTTTCTTGATAATTTACCCAATCTTTAAACGGTAAATCTTTCATCCACCAATGTTCTAAACCACAATGATTTGCTACTTGGTCCATGATAAGTTTCATATCTCTAGACTCTAAATCTGAAGCTAATTTTTTATAGTCTTCTAAAGTTCCGAATCTTGGATCTACCTTATAAAAATCAGTCATTGCATAACCATGATAAGAACCACTTGGCATATTATTTATTAAAACAGGACATGGCCAAACTGCTGTAAATCCAAGGTTTTCTATATAATCTAAATGATCTGTAATTCCTTGTAAATCGCCTCCATGCCTTGCGTAACCATCAGTTCTATCAATTCCTTGTTGTAAAAGCCCATCAACCTCATCATTTTCTGAGTTTGCATTAGCAAAACGATCTGGTGTGATAAGATAAACGGCATCTGAACTATTGAAACCTATGTAATCTTCCGCTGATTTTTCTCTTGATTTTAACTCGTAAGTTTGAATTAATTCGGAACTATCTTCGAGCTGAAATGTAATATTGAATTTCCCTGCTTTTGCCGTTTCAGAAATCTCTAAATCTAAAAACAGATAATTTGGACTATCTGCTTTATGTGTTTCCACTAAACTAACACCAGAATAATTAATTTTTGCTGTCGCTTTACCAATATTAGGATGCTTTACCAATAATTGCAAGTCTTGATTTTTGAAACCAACCCACCAATGTGGTGGCTCCATTTTTTCAATATCGTTTAGGATTTCAGTTACAGATTCTGAAACTTCATTTTCTTCAGATTTAGTTTCTTGGCATGAAAACACCGTTGCAACTAATAGTGTTAATAGAGTTAGTTTTAGTGCTTTCATTGTAATTATATTTTATAAATGAAACAAGTCCTTGTAGTAAGTTTAAACGAATACCTACAAGGTTTTTGAAACCTTGCAGGATTTTTTATTGATATTTTAGACCTGCTAGGTTTTAAAAACCTATTAGGTCTTTTAAGTTAAATAGTAACCATATTATTAGGATTTATAGAAACCTCTTTTCCATCTACATAAATGGTTAATTCTTTATCGCCTTCAAGTTTAAATTGTGTTTCATTTTGGTTAACACTTACAGTGATAACTTGATGTCTAAAATTCACTTTAAATGAATAACCTTCCCATTGCGAAGGAATTTTTGGCTCAAAAGATAAAGTGTCATTTTTAACACGCATACCACCAAAACCTTCAACAATACTCATCCAAGTACCAGCCATTGAAGTAATGTGTAAACCTTCGTGAACTTCGTGATTATAGTCATCTAAATCTAAACGCGATGTTCTTAAATAGAAGGTATAGGCTTGGTCCATTCTATCTAATTTAGCCGCTTGAATACTGTGAACACATGGCGATAATGAACTTTCATGAACCGTAAATGGCTCATAAAAATCAAAATGACGCTCTAGTTCTTCGGTTGTAAATTGATCTTCAAAGAAATACATTCCTTGAAGCAAATCGGCTTGTTTTATATATGGTGAACGTAGAATTCTATCCCAAGACCATTTCTGATTTATTGGTCGTTGCGATTTATCTAAATCAGCAACCGTAATTAATTCTTTATCTAAGAAACCATCTTGTTGCAGATAAACGTTTTCCTCCTCAGAATATGGAAAATACATATTGTCTGCTACCTTTTCCCAAAGTGCTAATTCTTCGTGAGAAATTTTAGTTTTGCCCGAAATCCTAGCGTAATCATCGCTATGACCTTCTTTTACTTTTTTGATCGTTTCTAAAGTATAATCAATACACCATTTTGCAATGTAGTTAGTGTACCAATTATTATTAACGTTGTTTTCGTATTCGTTAGGCCCTGTTACACCAAGGATTACATATTTATTTTTCTTTGTAGAAAAATTAGCTCTTTGATGCCAAAAACGTGCAATACCAATTAAAACTTCTAATCCCATTTCTGGTATGTAACTGAAGTCTCCTGTGTATCTGTAATAATTAAAAATAGCAAAAGCAATGGCTCCATTTCTGTGGATTTCTTCAAATGTAATTTCCCATTCGTTATGGCATTCTTCGCCATTCATAGTTACCATTGGGTACAATGCTGCTCCATTAGAAAACCCTAATTTCTCTGCATTTTCTATTGCTTTTTCTAAATGCTTATATCTATACGTTAAAAGATTCCTTGCTACTTCTTGATCTTTAGTAGCCATATAGAAAGGAATACAATATGATTCTGTGTCCCAGTATGTACTTCCTCCATATTTCTCTCCAGTAAATCCTTTTGGTCCTATATTCAATAATGGATCTGTTCCTAGATAAGTTTGATTAAGATGGAAAATATTAAAACGAATACCTTGTTGAGCTTTAACATCGCCTTCGATAGTGATGTCTGCCATATCCCATATTTTAGCCCAAGCTTGCTTTTGGTCTTCTAACAAATTATTAAAACCTAAAGATTTTGCTTTACTTAATGACGTTTTTGCTACTGCAATTAATTCATTTTTATTGTGATTTCTATCTACGGTGTATCCACCAAATTTATTTATTGCGTATGTTTCGCCTTGCTTAACGTCGTATGCATAACTAAATGAAGCCAAATTAGCATCTGCTTTGAAATTAGGCTCTACCAATATAGATTTCCCATCTATAAAAACTTGAGATTCCATGAAGGTACATGTATAAAAATCTGTTTTCATGGTTTTTGCCTGGATAAAGGCTTGGTTATTCTCATGACTAACCTGTAATGTATCCCAAAACTTATCATCCCAATTGGTATCTTCATTAGTAATACCAGAATCTAAATATGGCTCAAATGTAATTTCTGCATCTGAATTTAGTGGTGTTATACTAAAATCTATTGCACCTACTTCGTCTAAATTTAAACTTAAGAACCGTTTTGTTTTAACTTCAACTTCTATATCATTTTGAAGCGTCGCCACAAAACTTCTTGACAACCAACCCTCTTGCATGTTCAACTCTCTTCTGAATTTTTTGACATCTTTACACGCAAATAAATCGAGTTGTTCATTGTTTATAGAAACATTAATACCAATCCAATTTGGTGCGTTTAATACTTTTGCAAAATATTCTGGATAGCCATTTTTCCACCAACCTACTCTGGTTTTGTCGGGATAGTAAACTCCTGCAATATAACTTCCTTGAAAAGTTGGGCCTGAGTATTTTTCTTCAAAATTAGCACGTTGTCCCATAGCACCATTTCCGATACTAAATAAACTTTCTGATGCTTTCACCTGATTTGGGTCAAATCCTTCTTCTATGATTGACCAATTGTTTGGAATGATATAATCTAGGTTCATTTTAATGATATATTTATTGAATTTTGTTTGGTGTGTTTTCAAAATTTAGAAAAACACCTTTAAAGTCCTTTGACAAGAACAATTCAATCATTTAACTTTTATTTAATTTTCTATTAAGGACTTAATGAGGTCATTAGATATTTCTGTAAAATCTTTAAAGACATAATTTGCGTGACCTAAAACATCCTTACTTCCTATACCAATTGAAATCATATTGGCTGTGTTTGCAGCAGTAACACCAGCTACTGAATCTTCAAAAACAATACAATCTTCTGGTTTCACATCAATTTCTTTAGCGGCAATTAAAAAGACTTCAGGATCTGGTTTTGCTTTTGAAACATCATTACCATCTACTATGGCATTAAAACTAGATTTAAGATTAACGCGTTCTAAAATTGTTCTTGCATTTTTACTCGCAGAACCTAATGAAATAGGTTGATCCATCTCCTTCAAAAACTTCAATACTCTTGGGACATCTGGTAAAATTTCATTTGTATCCATTTCTGCAATGAAGCTGAGATACTCTTCATTCTTCTTACCCATGAGTTCATCAAACAATTCTTGTGAAATAGTTTTATTTCCCCAAGCCAGTATTTTTTCTAGTGAGCGTACTCTACTAACCCCTTTTAATTGTTCGTTTTCTTCTTCAGTAAAATTAATATCTAACCCTTTAGCTAACCTTTGCCACGCTAAAAAGTGATATTTTGCAGTATCTACAATGACACCATCTAAATCGAATATGAATCCTTTTTTGTTCATTTTTAAATTTTATTCTGTAGGTTGATATGATATTGCTGCTTTTTCCGTAATTAAAAAATTACAGAAACCAGCGATAATTAAACTTAAACCTGCTATGGTCATAGCATGTATTGCTTCTTCTCCTAATAGACCAGAAATGAAATTAATGCCACCAAGTGCCGCAATAATTTGAGGGATTACAATAAACATATTGAAAATACCCATAAACATTCCCATTTTCTTTGGGTCTACTGAACTAGAAAGCATGGCGTATGGCATGGACAAAATACTTCCCCAAGCAATACCAATTAATATGAAACAATATTTAAGTTGTTCTGGTGACACAACTGTCATTAATAAGAAACCTGCACCTCCTATTATTAAGGATAGCATGTGCACATATTTTCTATTTATATTTCGTTTTGAAGTATAAAATACTAATAATAAAGCAAAAGCCATTGAGGAAAGTCCGTAAACTCCCATTGCAGAACCAACTGAATTAGATGCTTTTTGAAATGCTGTGTTTTCTAAATCGAATGCTTCTTTATCAATAGCACTTGTCATATCAAAATTAGCTTCTATAGGTGCTGGTGTATTAAATACATGTTCTGTTAAGGCCGGATTTGCCATACTCCACATGGTAAAAAAGGCAAACCAACTAAAGAATTGAATGATGCCCAATTTTTTCATTGTAGATGGCATGTTCCCAATATTATTTAAAATATCTGAAACAAAACTACTTTTTTTAGCTTTCTCTGTTTCGAACTCTTCCATATCCTCAGGCGGATACTCAGTTGTTGTAAATACAGTGTAAAGAATACTTATTAAGAATACAAATGCTCCAATAGCAAAAGCAACCTTAACTGAATCAGTAACAATACCAGGTCCTGCAGAATCGCTTACGCCCATTTTTGAAACCAACCAAGGTAAATTACTAGCTACCCAAGTACCTATTCCAATAATTAAAGTTTGCATTACAAAACCATAAGTTCTTTGGGACTCATCTAATTTATCTGCAACTAAAGCTCTAAATGGCTCCATTGATACGTTAATGGATGCGTCTAGAATCCAAAGAAAACCTGCAGCAACCCATAAGGCTGGCGAGTATGGCACAAAAAATAAAGCTATGGAGCTCAAAACAGCTCCTACAAGAAAATACGGTCGTCGTCTTCCAAAACGAGAGTTCCAAGTTCTATCACTCATATAACCAATAATTGGCTGCACAAGTAAACCTGTTAAAGGTGCTGCAATCCACAATAAAGGGATGTCATGCTTATCTGCACCAAGTGTTTGGAAAATACGTGACATAAAGCCACCTTGCAAAGCAAAACCGAATTGAATTCCTAAAAACCCGAAACTCATGTTCCAAATTTCCCAAAATCCAAGAATACGCTTTTTCATGAAATAGTATATTTAAATTAATACTATTCTGACAAGCTATGCTTATCAAAACTTATGTGAGAAGTGAAAATATAAGTTTTGAATATGGAGCAAATATATGAAAGATTTTAAAATAACAATGATAAAATTCTATTTGGTGGATTCTCGCTCTACTAATTCCGTATTAACAACAACAGTCTGATACTGTTCTTCTTCGGTATCAAACTCCGTTTCAATTTTATCAATTAATAAATCTGCAGCACGTTCTCCCATGAGTTGCGCATGCTGACTAACTGTAGTTAAACTAGGTGTTGAATGCTTTGACAACACACCATCTGTAAAACCAATTACCTGAATATCATTAGGCACATTTAAACCTAATCTCCTTGCTACTTTCATAGCCGATAAAGCATACAATTCATTTACAGCAAATACACCATCAATTTTTTTATGTGCCTTGAAAAGTTGTTCTATTTCTGCTTCAAGTTTTTCTAAATGAACTTCGTAATCTAAAGTATCGTCCATTTTTAAAATTAATTCAGCCTGAGGTGTTATATTACTCTCATGCAAAGCTTCTAGATACCCTTGAGTTCTCAGTTTACCTACACTCACGTAATCTTTAGTAGTTATTAAGGCTATCTGTTTACATTTATTAGCAATCAATTTTTTAACAGCATTTTTTGCGCCATTAAAGTCATCCACGATGACTTTATCACATTTAATCTCAGATACCACACGATCAAACATTACAATAGGCATTCCTTGATTTATAGTTTCTGTATAATGGTGATAATCTTGTTGAAGCAAGGTTTCTTTTGACATGGAAAGTATAAACCCATCAATACTACCATTGGCAAGCATTTCCATATTAATTACCTCTTTTGAAAATGACTCATTAGACAACCCAATGATTACATTATATCCTCTTTTGTTTGCCACCAATTCTACACCTCGAATTACTTTTGAGAAAAAATGATGAACTATTTCTGGTATGATAATTCCGATGGTATTTGTCTTTCTGTTTTTTAAACTAAGTGCAATGTTATTGGGTCTGTAATTGTAGAGTTTAGCAAAAGCCTGGACTTTTTGAATGGTATCAGCACTAATTTCCTTACTATTTTTTAAGGCCTTAGACACTGTAGAAATCGATACATCCAATTCCCTTGCAATCTGTTTTAATGTTATTTTCTTTTTCATTTTTAACTTTAAATAAGGAACGAATATAGTTCAAAATTAGAAACTAAATATTGCCAATATCTTAATATTGAAACGAAATAGTGAAAATCACGTATTTTTTTTATTATTTTACTGCTAATACCATTTTATCTTAAAAGTTTTTAACACGCAAACGTTTTCGTGACTTTCGTCATAGTTTTTAACACGCTAATCACATTAAATTTACCTAGATTTAACCCGAGAAGTGAAAATATAAATCAATTAACTAAGTAATTAACTAAAAACATTATATGAAAACATTTTTAAATGCTTTACTATTCTGTCTAATTATTCTACCTGCTTCCTTGATGGCGCAATCTACTGCGACAGGTACAGTTACAGATAAAGCAAATGCTATGCCTTTGCCAGGTGTAAATGTCATTATTAAAGGGACCTCTAGAGGAACCTCGACAAATTTTGACGGCAACTATTCAATAGAGGTAAGTAATGGTGAAGTTCTCGTCTTTTCTTATGTTGGTTATACCGCACAAGAAATAGTATTTAATGGTCAGTCTCCTATAGATGTTGCCATTGAAGAAGATGCGTCACAATTAGATGAAGTTGTATTAATAGGATACGGCTCTGTGAAAAAGGAAGATGCAACAGGTTCTGTTGATGTCGTTTCATCCAAGGATTTTAATAAAGGTTCGATTGTTTCTACCGATCAATTATTAAATGGTAAAGCTGCAGGTGTAAGAATAACTACTTCGGGTGGTTCTCCAGATGCTGCTCCAAATATTAGAATTAGAGGTGGATCATCCCTTAACGCGCAAAACAACCCATTAATTGTAATTGATGGTGTTGCTATTGGTAATGATAATCCGGCTGGTGTATCTAACCCTTTAACATTAGTAAACCCTAACGATATAGAAAGTTTTTCTATATTGAAAGATGCGTCTGCTACTGCTATTTATGGATCAAGAGCATCTAATGGTGTAATTATTATTACAACAAAGAAAGGAACTTCTGGAGGTCCACAGTTTACGTTCTCTACGGATTACTCAATTAGTAAAATTGGTGACGGCTTAGATATGATGAACGGTGATGAATACACAAGATTTATTCAAGAATATCATCCAACAAGAGTTGGTCAATTAGGTGTACCAGCTGGTTCTGTTAGCACAGGTGAAACTGTATCTAGCACACTTAATGGAAGAAACATTTATAATACAGATTGGAGAGATGCTATAACTAGAACAGCTACAACATCTAATACAAACTTTAGCGCTAGAGCAAATTTATTTGACAAAATTCCATTTAGAGGATCTGTTGGATATACTTATGCTGAAGGTATTGTAAAGAATGATGATTATGAGCGATTAACAATGTCTGTTAAGTTAACTCCGAAATTATTGAACGATAATCTTAAAATAGATGTAAACGCCAAAAGTATTTTTGCATTTAAGAATGCTATTGATTCTGATGGAGCTTTAGGTGAAGCACTAACATTTGATCCTACAAAACCTATTTATGACAATTCTGAAAATAATAGATTTGGAGGATATTACCTAACTACTTTTGATGATGACGACACGTTTAGAAGAATCATTCAATCTAACCCTTTAGCTAGATTAGAACAACGTGAAAGACCTGAAAACGTATATCGTTTCTTAGGAAATGTTGAATTTGATTACACTATGCCATTTTTACCAGAATTAAAAGCCGTAGTAAACTTTGGTTTAGATGCTTCTGGATCTAAAATTGAAGAACGTTTCAGTGAGAATTCTTTTGAAACTTACCAATTTAACGCAGGCAATTCAGATATAGAAAATAATTTTTTATTCAATCCTGGTGTTAATTTTAGAGAAAACCAAAGAATTACGAATACAACCTTAGATGGTTTTTTACAGTACACAAAGTTACTAACTGATAAAGTCATTAACAAATGGGATTTACAAGCAGGATATTCTTATCAAAATTTTAAAAATGACGGTAACCAAGAACGTTATCAGTATGATTTAGATTCAGGTCAAAGAGAACCAGTTTTAAATCCCGCAAATCCTAATTTCAGATATTATAATGTATTAAATCTACAATCTTTTTTCGCAAGAGGAAATGTTAGTATTTTGGATCGATATTTATTTACAGCATCTGTAAGAGCTGATGCCTCTTCTTTATTTACTGAAGAAAACAGATGGGGATATTTCCCTTCTGCAGCATTAGCATGGCAAATAAATGAAGAAGCTTTCTTAGAAAACTCTAAAGTAATTAACTCTTTAAAGTTACGTATAGGTTGGGGAGAAACAGGACAGCAAGATATAACTGGTACTGTTGGTTATTATCCATCAATCCCACTTTTCTTAGCAGGAGATGCTAATAGTCAGTATTTCCCTAATTCATCGCTTTATTCCGCAGTTGCCTTCAACCCTAACTTAACTTGGGAAAAGACTAGTACTATAAATTTAGGGTTAGATTTCGACTTGTTCAATAACGGATTGCTTTCTGGTTCTTTTGATATTTATAGAAGAAATACAAGAGATTTATTAGCACAAGCTCCTGTTCCTCCAGGACAAGCATTAACCAATTCATTTATTGACAACATTGGAGAAACTGAAAGTGAAGGTTTTGAATTAAATATTAATTTAACTCCTATAAATACCGATGATTTTACACTTAGCTTAGGTGGTAACTTATCTTACAATTCTACAATCGTTACAGACTTAAATAGTTTAGAAACATTAAATGCAGGTGGAACTTTAAGAGGAACTGGTGCTGATTTGTTGAGACATGCTATTGATGAACAAGCTGGAAGTGCTTATGTGTTCAAACAAGTTTATGATGCTCAAGGTAATCCTATTCCAAATGCGTTTGTAGATCTAAATGGTGATAACCAAATTACAGATGATGATAGATATTACAAGCAAGTAACACCTAACTGGACATATGGTTTTAACCTAAATGCAAATTACAAAAACTGGGATTTAAGCTCTAGCTTCAGAGGACAAATTGGTGGTAACGTCTATAATTTTGCTCAATTAAATTTTGGCTTTACTGAAAGTGCCGTTTTTTCTAGTCAAAATAATTTAACTAACGTATTAAATTTTTATGACGGTTCTGCAAATCCAGTAATTGATAATGTAAATGGAAATGTACAATTCTCAGACTACTATTTAGAGGACGCTACTTTTTTAAGATGTGATAATATAGCTTTAGGTTACCGTTTTAATGAGTTAATTAAAGATGGCTCGTTTAGATTGTATGCTTCTGTAACAAACCCATTCTTAATTACAGACTATTCTGGTGAAGATCCAGAAAATTTTGGAGGTATTGATAGAAACGCTTATCCAAGACCTACCGTTTATACTTTAGGTGTTAATATAGATTTTTAAAAAAAAAATTATGAAAAAAAGATTTTTAATTTTATTGAGTATTGCCACGTTTGGTATTTATACATCTTGTACAGATGACCTAAATACTGAACCAATTGTGGAACTTACTCTTGAAGAGTTATTAGCCTCTGACCCAAATGCTGTTGAAGGACTAGTAGCTAGACTGTATGCTTCGTATGCACTTACTGGTCCAAGTGGTCCAGGGAGTTCTGATATTGTAAGTCCAGATGCTGGTGAAGGTGCTTTTTTAAGAGCAATTGTCAATTTACAAGACTTTACTGCAGACGGAATGAAGAACAGATGGGGAGATGATGGTTTAGACCAATTAACTACAACATCAAATTGGGACAGAAATAATAAATTCTTTAGATTATTCTATGATAGAGCTTATTATACCATTCCACAATGTAATAACTTTTTACAAGCACTTGATGTGGCAGATTTTCCAAATGAAGAAAACATTGTTGCTGAAACTCGTTTTTTAAGAGCATTGGCTTATTATAACATTATAGATGTATTTGGAAAAGGTGTGTTAGCTACTGAAGTTAATTTTGGACAATCAGAGCCGCTTCCTGAAGCGACAAGATTAGAATTGTTTAACTACACCGAGTCAGAGCTTTTAGCTATTGAACCTGTAATTACAACGACTTCTAGTTATGGTAGAGCCAATAAGTTTGTTGTAGACATGCTTTTAGCTAAACTATATATTAATGCAGAAGTTTACACAGGAACACCAAGATGGGATGATGCTGCAACTTATGTAAATAAAATAATAAATGAAGGAGGTTATTCATTAGATTCTAATTTTGTAAGAATCTTTTCTTCGGATAACAATAGCTCTCCAGAAATTATATTCCCATTACTAGCTGAGTCTTTAACGAGTCAAAGTTATGGTAATACAACTTACATCGTAAATGGAAGCTTAAGTGCTGATACTATGCCTTTAGCGCAGTTTGGTGCCTCTGGAGGTTGGACAGGTCATAGAACAACAAAAGCTTGGTATGGTTTGTTTGGTAACAGCGCAGCTGATTTAGGATCATCTAGTGATGTTAGAGCAAGCTTGTTCTGGACTACAGGTCATAATTATGAAATGAATGATTACAGAGAATGGACAGATGGTTTCCCTTCTACGAAATTTAGAAATACAGCTTCAGATGGTAGTGGTAATCCTGTAGAATTCTCTTCAACTGACTTTCCTTTCTATCGTTTATCTGATGTATACCTAATGTATGCTGAACTTGCACTTAGAGGTGCAGCTGGTACATCTATGACTGACGCGTTAACTTATGTGAACAATGTAAGAACTAGATCTAATGCTGATGCCATTGGAATGTCTGACTTAACTTTAGATTTCATAATTGACGAACGCGCAAGAGAATTAAACTTAGAGGGCATGAGACGAAGTGATTTAATCCGTTTCAACAAATTTACAGGAGGAAGCTATATTTGGCCTTGGAAAGGTGGTACAGCAGGTGGTACATCAATATCTGATGACTACAAATTATTTCCAATTCCGGCAACGGCATTACAAGCCAATCCTAACTTAACACAAAATCCAGGTTACTAATACACTAATAAAATAAATAACAATGAAAAAATTAAAATTTATACTACTAGCATTTATTACAGTTGTAAGTTTTACAGCTTGTGAAACGGATGACGATTTAGAATTTGTAGCAAATGAAGCAGAAGGTGTAGCCTTTAACACTTCATTCTTAGAAAACTATGTTTTAAATTCAGCGGTTTCAGCTAATCTTGCTGAGCGTTTTACTTGGAACAATGCAGACTTTGGGGTACCAACTAATATTACGTATTACCTACAAGGTGCCACAGCTGCAGATTTTTCAGATTACGTGGCTGGTGACAACTTATATGATTTAGGTAGCAATACTGCCAATCCTGAAGCAAATGAAATCCCTGTTACAGTTGCGCAAATGCTTGCTTTAGCAGAAGTGGCTGGATTAGATAATGATCCTGATACTGCTGAACCTAATACAGGAACACTTTATTTTAGATTAATGGCAGTTATTGGAAATGATGGATTACCATCTTATTCAGAGATAAAAGCCTTAAATGTAGAATTACAAGAACAAACTAGCGTTGGTGGTGGCGGATTTATGCCAGCAACTTGGGGTGTTGTAGGTTCTGGTTACAATGATTGGGGTGGAGCAGGACCTGATGGTCAGTTCTACACTACAAGTGAAGCTGATGTTTATGTCGCTTATGTTACACTTATTGATGGTGAAATTAAATTTAGAGAAAACAACGAGTGGACCAATGATTTTGGTGACAATGATGCAGACGGAACTTTAGATGCAGGTGGATCAAACATTGCAGTAACTGCTGGTACTTATAAAATTGTTCTAGATATTGCTTCTGGTACCTATACAATGGAAGCGTTTTCTTGGGGAGTTGTAGGCTCAGGTTATAATGATTGGGGAGCTTCTCCAGATGCAAAGTTCTATTACGATTATACGACTGATACATTTAAAGTCGGCGTTCAATTAGTAGACGGAGAAATTAAATTTAGACAAAACAACGAATGGACAACTGATTTTGGTGATACAGGAGCTGATGGTACTTTAGATGGTGGTGGTGATAACATCGCTGTTACAGCTGGTCATTATGCTATTACTTTAGATTTTAATGCTGGTACTTATACAATTGAATCTACTGATGTATGGGGAATAGTTGGATCTGGATTTAATGATTGGGGAGCCTCTCCAGATTTCTCGTTAACTGAAGTTCAACCTGGTATCTTTTATGGCGACATTGCAACTCTATTAGATGGAGAAATTAAATTTAGAGCAAATAACGATTGGGCAATGGATTTCGGAGATACAGGAGCAGATGGCACCTTAGATAGTGGTGGTGATAATATTGCAGTAACAGCTGGTTTATATAGAGTACATTTGGACACTACAAGTGGTACTTATATGTTGAACAAAATTCAATAAAAAACTTTAAACCCTTATAACCTAAAAGGGCTGATTAACATCAGCCCTTTTTTTAAACAAAAAAAATATGAAAAAGATTTACTTATCCTTTCTATGTATTTGTCTGTCAATATTCGCATTTGCACAGGTCACAATTACTCCGAATCCATTTGAGGTTGATGAAAGTATCACGATTTCGGTTGATATTAATAGTTCAGCTACAGATTGTAATGGACTTAGTAACCCAACTAAAGTATATATGCACTCTGGTGTAGGCGACGGTTCTAATGCGTTTGGTATTAGTGTTGTTGGAAATTGGGGACAAGATGATGGTATTGGTGAAATGACCAATCAAGGCGGAGGAATATTTAGTATTACATTAACGCCTGAAACTTATTATAATTTAACAACTACGCAAGCAGCCAACGTTATACAAATGGGAATGGTCTTCAGAAATGCTGACGGTTCACAAGAAATGAAAGCTAGTGGTTGTAGTGATTTTATATTTGAAGTGGGAACATTTCAAGTTAGTGTTACATCTCCAAGTAGTGACACTACAATTTTAAATTCTGGTGAAGATTTATCGATTACAGCATCAAATATAGGTGGTAATGCAAGCTATACATTGAAGGCAAATGGAACAACAATAGACACAAATACTTCAACTAATAGTTATAGTTTTGTAGACACTAACATTACAGCTAACAAAAACTACGAACTAACTGCAGTGGCAAATGGCACCACCATTATCAAAACCTTTAGTGTTATAGTAGACCCTGGATCTAATATTGGTATTATGCCAACAACCTATGAAGATGGCATTACATATATTGATGATAATACAGCTGTTTTAGTTTTATACGCAACCGGAAAAGATTTTGTTTATGTAGCAGGTAGCTTTAATAATTGGCAACCAAATTCGGCCTATGCTATGAAGAAAGATCCTACCCGAAATAATAAATTTTGGTTAGAATTAACTGGTTTAACGCCAGGACAAGTTGAAACTTACCAGTATTGGGTTGTAGACAAAACACCTATTGCTAATTCACCATCTTTAGTTAAAACAGCAGATCCGTATTCTACCTTAGTACTTTCTCCATTTGATGACCCTTATATTTCTGCAACAACATATCCTAATTTACCAACATATCCTGCTGGTCAAGAACGAGAAGTTACGGTATTAAAAACAGGGCAAACTGCTTACAATTGGCAGGTTACAAATTTCAATAAACCAAAGAAAGAAGATTTAGTTATCTATGAACTTTTAGTAAGAGACTTTGATGCTAATAGAAACTATCAAGATATTATAGACAGAATAAATTATTTTAAAAATCTTAATGTCAATGCCATTCAATTAATGCCTGTTATGGAATATGAAGGTAACGAAAGTTGGGGTTATAACACCTCATTTCATATGGCCTTAGATAAGTATTATGGTACTGAGGATAAGCTACGAGAATTAGTAGATGTATGTCATCAAAACGGCATAGCGGTAATTTTAGATATTGCTTTTAACCACGCATTCGGTAGAAACCCAATGGTAAGAATGTGGATGAATGATCCTGATGGAGATGGTTGGGGAGCGCCTAGCTCTGAAAACCCTTACTTTAATGAAGTTGCTTTGCATAGTTATAGCGTTGGTGAAGATTTTGACCACTCTAATCCTAGAACTCAAGATTTTGTAAAACGTACGATTGAACATTGGATTAATGAATTCAATATTGATGGTTTCCGTTGGGATTTAACTAAAGGATTCACTCAAAATTGTACATCTGGAAACGATGGTTGTACGAATGGCTATCAACAAGATCGTGTAGATATTTTAAAAACTTATGCAGATCATTCATGGTCTATAGACACTGATCACTATGCTATTTTTGAGCATTTAGGATCTGATAATGAAGAAAAAGAATGGGCTAACTATCGTTTAGACGAAGGCAAAGGTATTATGATGTGGGGAAAAATGACAGAACCTTATAATGAATTAACTATGGGTCAAAATGGCGATAAGAATATTGACAGAATTGGCCATAATGCTCACACTGGTTTTAATGGACCTAGAGTTGTTGGTTACCCAGAAAGTCATGATGAAGAACGTTTAATGTTTAAAAATCTTACTTATGGAAACACTAGTAATTCTTCCCATAATGTTCAAAATTTAAATATTGCCTTATCTAGAATGTCTGCTTTAGGAGCCGTATCTGCTATGGTTCCTGGACCAAAAATGATTTGGCATTTCGGAGAATTAGGAATGGAGAATTCTATTTTTACCTGTAATAATGGCTCCACTAATTTCCCTGGAGATGGTGATGGCAATGGCGATTGTAAATTAGATACAAAACCACAACCTCAATGGGCAAATAACTGGCTAACTGAAGCATTAAGAGGACAGATCTATGACGATTGGTCTAAACTTCATAAACTAAAAATTGAAGAAGCCGTTTTTGAAGGTGACTACTCAATCACTTCTGGCAGTTTAACACCTAGAATTGATGTATTTGACAATTCAATTCCATCAACGGAATTAAAAAATGTTATTATCCTTGCTAATTTCGATGTATCTACGCAAACAATTAATACAAACTTTCCGAGTGGTGTAACTTCAACTTGGTATGATTTAATGGACCCAACTGGTAATACAACCATTAGCAACTCAACAACTTCCATTTCTATACCTTCAGGTCAGTTTAGAATTTTAGGTAATAAAGCGTCTTCTGTATTAAGTATTGATGACGAAGCTTTCTATGGATTTAGTATTTTCCCAAATCCTTCTGAAAACGCGTTTAGCATAAATGCGAATATTTCAAATGTTGAAATTTACGATTTAACAGGGAAATTAGTAAAGTCATATAACGGCGATTTTACTAAAACAGATTCGTTTGATATTTCATCTTTAAATTCAGGAATATATATGGTTAGAGTTCAAAACGAAAATAATCAAGTATTAACATCAAAATTAATTAAGTCATAAAGATTAAGTGTTTTTTGATTTAAAACAAAAGAGCTTCTTTTATTAGAAGCTCTTTTTTATTTCTTACCATGTTATAATGAATAATTAATGGTACTATCATTTTGAAGGTAATTAGTACTATTGATAAGTTATTGAAACTCTAAATTAATATATTTGTTATTTACCTAAAGAATAGTTGTGTAAATTGAGTAAAAATTTCAAACTACATCTCTATAATTAATATAGCGCATATGAGCACAACTTCAAAAACACAAAACAACTTAATCCCAATACTTATAATTGCTGGACTATTTTTTATTTTCGGTTTTGTAACCTGGATAAATGGTGCGTTAATACCTTTTATGAAAACTATAAATGAGCTCACGGATGCACAATCTTATCTTGTAGCTTCGGCATCTTATATTTCTTTTGTCTTGATGGCCTTACCTGCTTCTTATATTCTAAATAAAATTGGTTACAGAAAAGGCATGTCTCTAGGCTTGTTTATTATGGCTATTGGTGCATTAGTATTTATTCCTGCAGCAGAAGCAAGAACCTATTGGGTGTTTTTAACTGGTATTTTTATTCAAGGTTTAGGAATGACTATTTTGCAAACGGCTTCTAATCCTTACATCACTATTTTAGGACCTATTGAAAGTGGTGCCAAGCGTATCGCTATAATGGGAATTGCCAATAAAGTGGCTGGTGCGTTAGGTTCTATTATTTTTGGAGCCCTTCTCCTTTCTGGTATTGATGCTGTAAAGGAACAATTAGCTACTGCCTCAGAAGCTGAGAAAGCAACCCTTTTAGATACCATGGCAGACAGTGTTTATTTGCCTTATATAATAATGGCAGCTGTCTTAATTATTTTAGCAATTTTAATTAGAAAAGCGCCTTTACCACATGTTGAACCAACAGAAGAAGAAACAACAACAGAGAACAGTTCTTCAAATAAAACCATATTTCAGTTTCCGCATTTATGGTTAGGTGTAGTTGCTTTATTTGTATATGTTGGTGCAGAAGTTATTGCAGGAGATACAATAATAGCATACGGAATTTCATTAGGTTTTACTGGTGAAGAGGCTAAATATTTCACAACTTATACATTGCTCGCCATGGTAGCAACCTATGCCTTAGGTGTCTTTTTAATTCCAAAATATATTAACCAAAAAACAGCCTTAGTTGCAAGTGCAGTATTAGGAATAGTGTTTAGTCTTTTAATTTTATCAACTTCAGGTTTTATATCTGTTCTATTTGTTGCTGCATTAGGTATCGCAAACGCTTTAGTTTGGCCAGCTATTTGGCCATTAACAATTGATGGTCTTGGCAAACATACCAAAACAGCCTCAGCATTATTAATTATGGCAATATCTGGTGGTGCATTTATTCCGCCCTTATACGGTAGAATTGTAGACAGTTCTAAAAACGAACTTATATCCAAAGGAATTAATGAAACTGAAGCATTAGCAACAGCTTCAACAGAAAGTTACTGGATTTTAATTCCATGCTACGCCATGATATTATTTTTTGCAATTTGGGGACATAAAATGAAAGGTGTATCAAAATAACAAACATGAAAACATATAATTGGGGTATTATTGGATGTGGTGACGTTACAGAACGTAAAAGCGGACCAGCTTATCAAAAAACGGAAGGCTTTGAGTTAACGGCTGTAATGAGAAGAGATGCTGAAAAAGCAGAGGATTATGCTAAGCGGCACAATGTTCCAAAATATTACAGTGATGCTGATAAACTAATCAATGATTCTGAAATTGATGCTATTTACATTGCAACACCTCCAGATTCTCATGAGTATTACGCCTTGAAAGTGGCTGAAGCCGGAAAAATTTGCTGTATAGAAAAACCAATGGCGCCTTCTCACAAAGCTTGTCTGAATATTAATAAAGCCTTTAAATCTAAAAACCTACCACTATTTGTAGCCTATTATAGACGTTCCTTACCACGATTTAATCAAATAAAATCCTGGATTGATGCAAATAAGATTGGTGAAATTAGACATATTAATTGGGTTCTGAATAAGCCTGCAAATGATATCGATTTATCTAAAAAATATAATTGGCGTACAGATGCAACAATTGCACCTGCCGGATATTTTGATGATTTAGCATCACATGGATTAGACTTATTTGCCTATTTCTTAGGAGACATTAGTAAAGCAAACGGAATTGCTACAAATCAACAAGGCTTATATTCTGCACTCGATGCGATTGAAGGCAATTGGATTCATGAATCTGGAATAACAGGATCTGGAAGTTGGAATTTTGGAACAGAAAAACGAGTAGATTCCGTAAAAATATATGGTAGCAAAGGACAAATCTCTTTTTCGGTATTTAATGAAAACCCCATTGAATTAGATTGCAATGGAAAAATTGAAAGCTTAGTAATTGAACATCCAGAAAATATTCAATTATATCATGTTGAAAACATCAAGAAACATCTAAATAATTCAGCGATACACCCTTCTACAGGAGAAACCGCAGCAAAAGCATCATGGGTAATAGAACAAATATTAGCCATTAACTAATTTTCGGGATAAATAGTACATCTATTTAAAATAAAAAAAGCTAACTCGTTAAAGTTAGCTTTTTTTGATTGTACAGGCGGAGAGACTCGAACTCTCACACCTCGCGGCACTAGATCCTAAGTCTAGCGTGTCTACCAATTCCACCACGCCTGCAACTTTCCAATAATTATTGGGATGCAAATATAAACAATAGTTTCAATATTCAAATAAGATTTTTTTAAGAATATCTTCAAACTAGTTTTCATACTTTTGTTATAAATCAAATACCATCATGCAAACCATACAATCTTACATAAACGACCATAAGGATCGATTTTTAAATGAGCTTATAGAACTTTTAAAAATCCCGTCTATAAGCGCTGATTCAGCCTACAAAACTGATGTTTTAAAAACAGCTGATGCCATTAAAATTAGCTTAGAAAAGGCAGGCTGCGACCAAGTTGAAATTTGTGAAACTGAAGGCTATCCTATTGTATATGGCGAAAAAATAATTGATAAAAATTTACCAACTGTTCTTGTTTATGGTCATTATGATGTGCAACCACCAGATCCGTTAGATTTATGGAACTCACCTCCTTTTGAACCTGTTATTCAAAAAACAGATTTACATCCAGAAGGTGCCATATTTGCAAGAGGTGCTTGTGATGATAAAGGTCAAATGTATATCCATGTTAAAGCTATGGAGTACATGACATCTAACAATGAGTTGCCATGTAACGTTAAGTTTATGATAGAAGGCGAAGAAGAAGTTGGTAGTGTCAACTTAGCTAAATTTGTAGCAGCCAATAGAGAAAAATTAACTAATGATGTTATTTTAATCTCAGACACTGGCATGATAGCTAAAGATGTACCATCAATCACTACTGGTTTAAGAGGTCTTAGTTATGTAGAAGTTGAAGTTACAGGACCAAACAGAGACTTACACTCTGGTTTATATGGAGGCGCTGTAGCCAACCCAATAAATGTCTTAACTAAAATGATTGCATCACTTCATGATGAAAACAATCATATTACCATTCCTGGTTTTTATGACAAAGTAGAAAACTTATCTGATGAGGAACGTGCAGAGATGGCTAAAGCACCTTTTTCACTAGAAGTTTATAAAAAATCATTAGATATTAATGCTGTTTATGGTGAAGCAGGTTATTCTACAAACGAACGAAATTCTATTAGACCTACTCTAGATGTCAATGGAATTTGGGGAGGTTACACAGGCGAAGGTGCCAAAACAGTGATAGCGAGCCAAGCATTTGCAAAAATTTCCATGCGATTAGTACCTAATCAAGATTGGGAAGAGATAACAGATTTATTTAAAACTCATTTTGAAAGTATAGCTCCAGATGGTGTAACTGTCAAAGTAACACCGCATCATGGCGGACAAGGCTATGTAACACCAATAGATAGTATTGGTTACAGAGCAGCATCTAAAGCTTACGAAGAAACGTTTGGAAAAACACCAATTCCACAGCGTAGTGGAGGAAGTATTCCTATTGTGTCATTATTTGAAAAAGAGCTAAAAAGTAAAACTATTTTAATGGGCTTTGGTTTAGATAGTGATGCCATTCATTCTCCTAATGAACATTTTGGAGTATGGAATTACCTCAAAGGCATTGAAACTATTCCTTGGTTTTACAAGTATTTTACGGAGTCATTCAAATAGAATTAAGTGTAACAAACTCACTATAAACCTTAAGAAATCAATACATTAAAAAAATATCCGTTCCGAGTGAGCGGATTTTTTTTACCTTCTTTTTATACTCTACATTTGTAGAATTAAAATTTATATTCTACATTTGTAGAGTTAATTCTAAAAACGTTGAGCATGGAACTTTCAAAAACCGAAGAACAATTAATGCAGCATCTCTGGAAGCTTGAAAAAGCCTTTATGAAAGATTTATTGGAGCGCTACCCAGAACCAAAACCAGCAACCACAACAATTGCGACCTTATTAAAGCGCATGATTGGCAAAGGATTTATAGATTATAAAACCTACGGAAAATCTAGAGAATATTTTCCCTTAGTGAAAAAAGAAGATTATTTCTCAAAACACGTTAATGGTCTCATTAAAACATTTTTTAACGATAGCGCCTCACAGTTTGCTTCATTTTTTACGCGTAAAACAGACTTAACGAAAGAAGAACTAGAAGCTTTAAAAAAAATTATTGATACGGAAATTAAAAACAAGTAATTATGGAAACCTATCTATTAAAATTCTCCGCATGTTTATTTGTCTTTTGGGTAGTTTATATTCTTTTTCTAGAACGCCAAAATATGCATCTGTTTAAGCGCTTTTATCTTTTAGCTGCTTTCATAATTGCATTAGTAATTCCTAATTTAACAATAACAGAATACATAGAACCTGTTGTAACAGATTTTGAAATGGCTCCAAGTTTTATTCCTACAGAGTTTGTGGAAATAACACCTGTAGACACACCTTCAATTTTTACCTTAGTAAATATATTATGGTTTATTTATGGTGTTGGCGCACTATTATTTGCATTACGCTTTATCGTGAATCTTATAAATATGCGTCGTCGTATTTCTAAAAATAAGCAAATTTCTACACCTTCTTTTATATATGTTTTACTTAATGAAGACTTAATTCCACATTCATTTTTTAGATATATCTTTTTTAATAAAGCCAGGTTTGAATCAAATAACATTCCGCAAGAGGTTTTATTACACGAAGAAACCCACGCGAAACAATTGCACAGTATAGATATTATAGTATTAGAGGTATTGCAGATTGTTTTTTGGTTCCATCCACTCATTTACATTCTGAAACATCACGTAAAACTTAATCACGAATTTTTAGCCGATCAAGCCGTTTTAAATCAATGCTCAGATGCTAAAGTTTATCAAAATATTTTATTACAATTTTCATCGAACACTCAAAACCATCAATTAGCGAGTGCCATTAATTATTCATCCATCAAAAAACGATTTACAGTTATGAAAACACAAACATCAAAAACCAGAATTTGGTTAAGTACCTTATTAGTAATGCCTTTAATTGCTATTTTATTTTACAGTTTTGCAGAAAGAGAATATGTTGAAAACAACAAAATTGACACTGTAACTGCCATCGAAAAAGAATTACAAGAAGCTAATAATCTTAACATAACTTACGTCGGTGATGCAAATGAAAAACTGATGCAAGAATATCGAGATTTTATAAAAGAGTATTCAGAAACTAATACTATTTTTTATTCAAAATATGAACGTGCAGTTATAATATATGACCAATTAATGTCAGATGAGCAACGTTCTTCGGTAAAAAAATATCCAACGCGTATAATACCAGAATCTAATCTTTCTAAGACACAACCAAGGCAACCCTCAGCATCTCAATATGAAGCTTTTAAAAATGCTAATCAATATGCTATTTGGATTGACGGTAAACACGTATCAAATACTGTATTAAATCAATATTCAGTAAATGATTTTGTACATGTAACTGGCTCAATAGTTCATAAAAATGCTCGAAGTATAAAGTTTCCTCAAGCAAATCAATATGATTTATATACAAAAGAAGGGTTTAAATTGACCTATAAAAATTCGCAATTAAATCGCTATAACAAAGCTGTTACAAAATATTCAAATGCAATTTCTAACTACTTACAAGGTAATGAGACTGATAATTCTGAACTTAAAATTATAAAAGCTCAAGCTGATAAGATTTATAAGACATTTACAAAAGATGAAATAGAAAGACTCAATATTAGACAATCTCCTCCTATACCATTATCTAATGAATCGAAAAACACGACTGGTATTAAAGAATACATAACAAAATATAAAATGTACGAAACATTAAGAAGCTCGAAACCTCATTATATAAACAAAACAGAAAAACAGCAAAAAGAATTAGATGTTTTATTTTCTGACTTAGGCGGTATGTATTTTAGACTATCCGAAGAGAATAAAGCAAAAGTAAAACGACCTATTTCACCAATTAAACCTTACGTACAAGTTACTCTTAATGGTAGCATCTATTATAAAAAGTACAAAGATTTAAATGAAGAAGAAAAAGCGACATTGCCTCCTCCACCTCCAGCACCTCAATCTCCTACTAAAAACCTTTCATTCTTAGCATATATAGAAGACATGGAAAAACAAGGCGCAACCTTCTACTTAGATGATAAAAAAATCTCCGCAGAAAAAGCTAAATATATTGCTAAGACTAATAAAGGTAAAAGCACTGAAATGCTAACTCAAAAGGATAAGAATGGAAAATATATTGTGAAATTAAGTACACCTGTTAAAAACAAAAAAGAAAACCCTCTTCCTATTGTAAATGGAAAAACCATAAAATCTGGAGAAATGGCCATGACATTTACAGAACTAAAAAAGTTAACTCTAACTTTACCAGAAGGAGAAATAACGGCTTTTAAACTTAAAATTCCTGGCATTAAAACGGAGCAAATAAACGGTAATAAAATTACCCAAATCACTTTAAAAAATTTAGAATCCGCTAAACTAGGTGATTATATAACAATCTTTGATATTAAAGACGATAACAGCTCAAAATTTTCACCACTCGCTATAGAAATTGTAGAATAGATAGTTCTTAAGAATACATATCATAAGCCTCAATGTTATAAAACAGCATTGAGGCTTTTATTTTCACCCAAAAGTGTAACAAAACCAAACATTTAGCGTTCTTATTAATAATCAATCACTTTTATTATTATCAGATACTGAGCATAATTTAAGTACAATCAAAAAATCGAACGCTTTATGTTAAAACAATTCTTTATCCTCTGCTCTGGTGCAGATACGGATATTTTAAACGACTGTTCCGTTGGCGAACAAAATAAATATGCTGGTATAGGTGCCACAGTTTTCTTCACCGCTGTTATGGCTACCATTGCAGCAAGTTATGCACTTTACACTGTTTTTGATAACCTCTACACATCCATATTCTTTGGACTAATTTGGGGTTTACTCATTTTTAATTTAGACCGTTATATTGTGTCTACAATTAAAAAAAGAGATCATATTATAGACGAAATTCTTCAAGCAACACCAAGACTTTTCTTAGCGGTAATTATCGCTGTTGTAATCTCTAAACCTTTAGAACTAAAGATTTTTGAAAAAGAAATCAATCAAGTTTTATTAGAGCAAAAAAATGATTTAACCTTAGCCAATCAAAATCAAATTGCAGAACAATTTAATCCTAAGATTGCTGAATTAGAACAGCAGATTGTAAACTTACAGTCTCAAGTTGAAACAAAAGAAACTGAGGTAAATGCCTTGTACAACATTTATATTTCTGAGGCAGAAGGTACAGCTGGCACTAATTTATTAGGAAAAGGACCTGTTTATAAAGAAAAAAGAGATAAGCATGATGCAGCATTAGCAGAGTTACAACAATTAAAGGCTGATAATACTAGTAAAATTGAAGCTATTGAAGTACAAATTACAAGTCTTCAAAATGATTACACAAACAATGTAACCACATCACAACCTATAATTGATAATTTTGATGGCTTAATGGCAAGAGTAACGGCTTTGGACAAATTACCGTGGCTACCCTCTTTTTTTATATTCTTGTTGTTTTTAGCTATTGAAACATCACCAATAATTGCAAAACTTTTAGCTTCTAAAGGCGAATTTGATTTTAGGTTACAAGACCAAGAAACTACCATACAAACTTGGACCATGCAAAAAGTTGCTGAACGACAACTGCTTTTAAAAACGGATAATGACATTAACAATAAAGTATATACCGAAATTGCTGATGAAGAAGCTGTAATTAATTACAAACGTAAAAAAGCAAGGGAATTAATGCAGTTTCAGGCAGATGCCTTTTTTAATAATCAAAAGAATGCCTTATAAAATTATGGTGCTCTTTTGGTTTTAAAATTAAGTCGTTACTTTTAGGACTCTAAAACCTAATTTTAATGAAATCTATATACTTAGTATTTGTAATTCTTTTAATAAGTTGTAATACCCAAAAAACACAAACTGATTCTGTAGAAACTGCCAAAACAGAAATAGCTAAAGTAATGAACGACCAAGAAATTGCTTGGAATAACCATGACATAGAAAGTTTTATGCAAGGGTATTGGAAGAGTGACTCTTTAAAATTTTATGGAAGCAATGGGCTTACCAAAGGTTGGGAACAAACATTGGCTAATTATAAAAAAGGATATCCTACAAAAGCAGAAAGTGGAACACTAAATTTTGTAGTAAACGATGTTTCTAAAATTGAAGGCAATAGCTATTGGGTTATGGGAGAGTATCATTTAAAGCGTGAGGTTGGAAACGCAGATGGCATATTTTTAATCCTATTCAAAAAGATTAATGGTAATTGGAAAATTGTTGCCGATATGTCTTGTTAATCTTAAAAATGAATTAAGTTGAAAAACTAATTAAGCTTAAAATTCCAACAAAAAAATAAAGTGTTACCGAAACATCTATCTATCACCACAAATGCCTGGGAAACACTTTTAAATATCTAATCTAATAAAGCACATAATTATGCCGCAACAATATTACCTGTTACAATACTATTCTTGTCTTGTGGTGCTTCTTGTGGCTCTGCCGCTTTAAAATGTTGGTATAATTCTTTACAACCTAAACCAATAATAGATAATCGTTTAGACTTGGTAATAGACTCGTTATGCAATCTCGCTAAAGCCATTACACCTGCTCTATCTATACTTTTTACACGCTCTATATCTAATAAAACATCATCTAGTTTATCAAAGATATTAGCAAAATAAGCATTGAAAGTTTTTAAATTGAACTTGTTTAAGGTTCCTTCAATTTGATAGCGGTTATTGTAATTTGTAATTTCTAAATCCATAATAAATAATGTTAAAAATGTTCATACTAATTCAGGGCTATTAATCAGTAATCTGGTATTATTAGTTAGAGGGATGATCACAATATCGACCTATTATTTGGGTCTATCTTAAAATATCGACAAACCGTAGAATGACTAGTTTATTTGAAATGGATTGTATATTAATTCGACAAACAACATCACAATATTATTTAGTGGTGTAAGAAAAATAAAATCTAAACTATTTATTATTAAGCTCTTGCAAATGCTTTTTAAAATCCACTGGCTTGTGAATTACGGTTTTAGAAACCGGATATTTTTTTAAGTGATGTTCTGGTCTAATAGGTCGCTTTTCAAATCCACCACCACAATTAGGACAAACGTGCTGAAGTAGACTAACACAATCCATGCAAAAGGTGCATTCAAAAGTACAAATCATTACTTCTGTAGAATCAAAAGGTAATTTTTTATTACAATTTTCGCAAGTTGGTCGTATTTGTACCATTATTGAAAATCTATATTTTTACATTTTATAATTGTATCACAAGACTAAGTAACAATACATTTAAATGAAATATAAGTATAAAGTAGTAATAATGGTAATATTAGCAGGTATTACCCTTTATGGTTTAGCTTCAGGAAAATACTTGTTTATGGTATTTTTAATTCCGTTAAGCTTCGATTTTTTCAATAAAAATAAATCTGATTAAATTTTCTTTACATATTTGGTAATGATAACCGTTAAGGTTGGTCCTACTTTACCTTCAATATATTCTGCATTATCACGATCTAATCTTATGTTTCTTACCGCAACACCTTGTTTGGCAACCAAACTAGATCCTTTTATTTTTAAATCTTTAATTAACACAACAGAATCGCCATGGTTTAAAACAACACCATTAACATCTCTGTGAATTAACTTATCACCTTCTTCTTCACCATCACCAGATGCTTTTGCCAACTCTAATGTATCTTCTTCCATATACATCATTCCTAACAAATCTTGTGTCCAATCTGCTTTAATTCGGTTTAGCATTCGCCATGCCATAATTTTTACAGCATCATGCTCACTCCACATACTATCATTAAGACAACGCCAATGATTAGCATCAATAGCGTCTGCATCGTTCATCTGTTCTATACAAGTTTTAGATGCATACAACGCTGTTTTTAATCCATTTTCTTTTATATCTGGAATGATATATACTGATAGGTTTTCTTCGCTTCCACTTAGCTCACACTTAGAGCCACTTCTTTGTTGTAATTCTCTTTCTAAACTCATAAAATTTTATATATGAGCAAATGTATTGTTATTTCATTAATTTTCGTTTAAGAAGCTATTTTTTTAAGATTAGATTTTTTTGGATCAATATAGACTTCGAGGAATTTAGAACCTTGAGAATTAAATACAACATCTTTGCAATTTGCAGGAATCAAAATAGTTTCTCCCATTGAAACAAACTCTGAATAATTGTCTATAATGATTTCTGCTTTACCTTCTACACACATAAAAATAACAAAGGCATCTAAATCTTTATAAGATCTTTTTTGAGGCCCTTTTACTTCAAATATATTGGTTGTAAAAAAATCACAATTTACAAGGTTACTCGTTTTTTCTTGTTCTAATTGATACTTGCTTTTTCCGTTTGTAAGAAACGTTTTTGTGGCTTTTATTGCAGAATCGGTATGTAACGCTCTATAGTTACCATTATCATCAGTTCTGTCCCAATCGTAAACACGGTAAGTAACATCACTTGTCTGCTGAATTTCTGCTGCTAAAACACCAGCTCCAATAGCATGTATTTTTCCAGCAGGAATAAAGTAACTATCGCCTTGCTTTACTTTTTCGGTATTAAATATGTCATCTACATTAGAAGCATTAATTGCACCTAATACATTTTTATCTACAGTATTATCTTTTAATCCTAAAACAATTTCAGCGTTATCGTCGCTATTCATAATATACCACATCTCTGTTTTACCAAAAGAATTGTGTTGCGCCTTTGCCATTTTATCATCTGGATGTACTTGTACAGACAAATTAGTTTTAGCATCTAAGAATTTGATTAGTAAAGGGAAATTCTCTCCAAAAACTTCAATATTCTCTTTCCCTAAGAATTCAGTTGTATGCGTTTTTATTAAATCATTTAAAGATTTACCTTTATATAATCCATTAGAAACAACCGATATATTATCCGTAACTCCAGATATTTCCCAGCTTTCTCCAACATTTTTTAAATCTGTTTTTTTGTTTAGAATTTCTGAAAGTTTATTTCCTCCCCAGATTTTCTCTTTCAATATAGGTGCGAATTTAATTGGATATGATTGCATGCTTTTTAATTTTTAAAGATTTGTTTGAAATTGAAGTTTAATAAAATTGTTATGTTGATTTAATTTTTTTAAATAATCTAACAATGAAAATAAACTCTGAAATAAGGTTTGTTGCTTTTTAATTGATTTAGTTTTATAGTTTAAAATAGCATCTTGGTTATCAGTAATTACTTTAATTAATCCATTAACACCATGTTGCTTTAAGTTCATCATATTAGTTGAGGCATAACCTAAAAATTTTAGATCAAACTCGTTAAACATAAATCTTGCACCAGCCTTCACTGCTGACATGTCAGATTTAAATTTTCTTACATTTACTACAGATACATTAGGACATTCCTCTTTAACATCATTCAGTAAATCATAGGTATTATCTCGACTATTATTATTGACCAAACAGAGTTCTATATTTATGATTTGTTTCATTTGTTCTATAAGTAACTCAGTGTCTATTTCATTTTCATTATTATGAAATATTATGATGATGCCAATTTTCATTCTACAAAAATTATTAAATATTTAATTATGCTATTTTTATATTCATTGAGTTTTCCTGTACAGTAGGTTTCTTTCTATTGTATACCCATGCTATCTGTCCTAATTGAAATACTATTTTCACAGAATCTTTCATAGATAACTTAGAACCATCAGCATGAATCCATCGTTTAAGAGGTTGTTCGCACAACATAGTTTTTGCTTTTTTTAATCCAAAGTGAATACTCATTCTTTTAAAAATTTCTACATCGAAAATCCACTGCGTTACAAACTTTTTACCAAAGGCAATTTTTATAACGTCCTTGTGAAAGATTTTAGCACCACATTGCGTGTCTTTAAAATCCATTTTTAAAATCTTTCTTATTATAAAGTTTATGGTTAAACTAATAATCTTTCTGGCAGATTCTTTGGTAATGTTTGCTCCCATTCTAGCAATACGCGATCCGCTAACAATTGTAAATTCCGAAGTTTCAATAGTCTTAACTAAGTCATCAAAATCTGCTAAGTCCGTACTTAAATCTGCATCTAAAAACCCTATGTAATCTAAATCTTCTTTTTTAGCCATATGCAACATTCCTAATCGCACAGCTTCAGCTTTTCCTCCGTTTTTCTCACAATCGTAAACTGTAATAAAGTCCTCTCTTCCTTTTTGTAAATCTCTTAAAACTTCTAAAGTATTGTCCTTACTGCCATCATTTACAAAACATAAGTGATAACCAGAATTCTTATCTATATAGCTTAAAAATTCATTACTTAATAAACGCTCTTCCTCATTGTAACACGGTATTACTACACCGACACAACGTTCTTGGATCATTACATTTCTTGTGGTAACAGGGTTTTTTACTTGTGGTGCACCAACCAAGTTTTTTACACGTGCACTAATTTCATTAAGACTTAATGGCTTTTTCATGTAGTCGTTAATTCCTAATTCAAAAGCTTGAGTAATTGTATCATCTTGTGTGTTACCAGACAATATCATTATTGGCGTATTAGATTCATCTATATTTCTAATATATTTTACAACATCTAATCCAGAGACACCAGGCATATTTATATCTACAATAACTAAGTCTGGGTTAAAAGTTTTATACGACTCTAATCCTTTTGAACCATCAGTTTCTATCTTTACCTTATATCCTAATTCTAATAATCTTTTTTCTAAAGGAAGTAAAACTAATTGTTGATCGTCTATGGCTAATATTTTCATAATAATTGATATTTTGATTCTTAATTACAGTACAAAATTACCAGGTAAGACGCTTGTAAATTTTAAATTTAGCTGAACCTTATATTTAGTGTAGACGAATGGTAGTTTGCTGTAGATAATTAAAAAATGAAGCACTGTTTAAATTATATATATTTGACAAGTTGTTATAACTTAGGCTTTAATTATTTTTATGATTGTAAATAGGCTTAAAACAACTGACCTAAAATCTAATATTGAAAATTAATAATTGAAAGAAACCTCTAACAAATATTTAATTTCTGCACTTCTCTTAGGATTAGCATTTCATGGAAGTTCCATATTCTTTACTTTGGAAACCACCTACGATGCCTTAATCCATTTGTTTTTTGCAGACCATTATGCCAACAGTTGGTTTGAGCCTTGGAACTACGAGTGGTACACTGGCTTTACAGTACAGAGTTATCCACCTTTGGTGCATCAGTCCATTGGTTTACTTTCTATGGTTGGCGGATTAAAGTTTGGTATGTTTAGTGTGGCGCTTATTGCCATTGTACTATTTATAACGGGTACGTATCGATTCTCTTTATTAATGACTGGGAATAAAACTGTTTCTGGTTACGCTTGTCTTTTGGCTGTATTTTCATCCTCATTTGTAGAAACACTGCACATTTTTGGACAACTACCTAGTATTGTCGGTGTTTCGGTGTTAATGCATGCTTTGCCAGAAATCTATTTATGGTTAAAAACAGGAAAGAAATGGTACTTAGCCACCAGCTTATCGCTCATTGCGGTTACCGTAACTTCGCATCACGTTACACCTATTTTTGGAATGGTCTTTTTCATATTTCCGTTAATAGGTATGGTTATAATGGATGTTTCACGAGAGCAGGTAAACACCATGAAAGAAGTCACTTTCAAAATATTTTTGAACACCTTTTTTAAGCTCTTTAAACGTATTGTGAGTTTTGGGATGTTGTCTTTAGTATTAATTATAGGTTGTATTTTCCCATATTGGTTAAACTCTAAAGCTAACCCAATAACCCAAGTCCCAATTCCGCATGGTTCTCGCGATAATTTTTTAGAAATCACGTCTTCTGGCTTAGTGTTCTTTTTAATTCCTTGGGGTATTTTACTCATATTATTGCCTTATATATTTTACAGATATTACAGCAAACGTTACTTGTTCTTTGGTTTATCAGTAACTATATGTACCATCCTAGGAACTGGTGGCACCACACCTATCCCTTTAAAAATGTTAGGCGAAACGGCTTTTAATATTTTAACCTTAGACCGTTTTACACTTTGGGCTTCAATTTTATCTATACCTTTAATGGGTGAGTTTGCCTATCGTTTTGTAGAAGGCGATTTAAAAACACTTATTCAAACCAAATTAGGTGCCGTTTACCATAGAATTATTGGTGGTATACTTGCTGGCTTGGCTGTATTTATGGTCATTTTTACCATGAGTTTAAATTACTTTAGACCATCGCAGCCACAGAAAATAAAAATGTTGCCCATTGTGAATTTCTTAAACCAAGATGACCACGACAAATGGCGATTTTTAACCCTTGGTTTTGGCGACCAAATGGCTTGGCTTAGTGCGCAAACCGACGCTATGACTGTAGATGGCAATTACCATTCTGCAAGGCGATTGCCTGAGTTAACCACAAGACCTATTGAGCGTTTAGAAAACTCAAAATTTAAAGGTGTAGCTGGTATTGGCTCGTTACAACAGTTTTTAACCACACCAGAAAAATACAATCTTAAATACATTTTCTCTAACGATAAATTTTACGACCCAATTCTCTATTTCTGTGGTTGGCAACGCTTACGACAATTAGAAAACGGTATTATGGTTTGGGAACGCCTCAATATTCCGCCTGTTTCTGCTATTTTACCAAAAGAAGATGTTGCAAAATGGCTGAAAATTCATTGGGGAATTATGCCATTTTTAACCGTTTTAATCGCCTTTGTTTTAAACATACAAATGCTATTTGTATTGGCTTTAAAAACACGCGTAAAACCAAAACCAGATTTTCTAAAATTCCCAATTGCATATACCAAGTTTAATAGAAATGTATTGCGAATAACACATCTTTGGTCCTTAATTTTAGCTATAGTTGTGTTTTATGGCATATACTTATTCTATCTAAAAAACGAATCTCAAATTAGTCCAGAAAACGCTATTGTAGCGTATTATGACGCTTTAGATTTTAAAGAATTTGAAAAAGCCCACAGCTTAATAGACCCAAATAGTAACATACCTATTGCGCAATACATGCTAGAGATTTCGGTAACCGATGGTTTGTTGAGTAGTTATGCAAAAATGGATGCCATTGAAACCGAAATCACAGCACTTAACGATAGTACAGTTTCGGCAAAAGTGACCAGTCAATGGATTACACCTTTAGAAAAAATTGAAAAAGTAGATTACAAATCCCTTTCAAAAATAAAAGGCAAATGGTTTTTACAACCCGATGATTTAAACAACGATTTACCACCAGACCAGTTGTATTCTGATAATGTGACTAAATATTTCAATCAAGGTCGACGTAGAATTACCACTGAAGCCACTCACCATGAAGATATTTTGAAACAACCTGTCTTAGAAGTTATTCAGGCAAAACTAGTTCAGTTTGATGGTAGTTATGCCATTATTGGCGAAGTTCAGAACATAGATAATGTACCTGCAGATGTTATTTTAAAAGGGACGCTTTACAACGATGACAATAAGCAATTAGCTACGTACAACGCCAAATACCATGTGAAACATAAATTGATGCCGAAGGAATCGAGTAGTTTTAGAATTAATTTTGAAGGTATTGCCTGGTCTAAAACCCAAGATTCCATTCCAGATACATTTAATCCGGATGAATTTACACCTGTTGAGTTTGAAGAACAACCCACAAAATTCAACTTACAAGTCGCCGGAAATGTTTCGGGTTCAGATTTGTATAAAAACGTTGTTTTAAGTGATGTGAATATTAAAGACTGTATGCTTAATGGGAACTTATTTAATAGTGGTATTCAAGAAATAACGATTCCTCAATTATTGATTACCTATTACGACAATGACCAAAATATGGTTTGGGTAGACCATATGTTTGTGAAAGCTGGTGTGAGACAACAACGTAAGCAACATTTTGAATATCCGATTATAATTGATGGCGATGTGAAGATTATAAACGATGACATGAAAAACATCTTTGTAAACGGTTTACCAAACGAAGATATCTCAGATAAAATTGTTCCAAATAGAATTAAAAATCATACCAATGCGGAATTACAACCCATTGACCATCTCGATTTTAGTGGTATTAAAATTGAAATTAACACGTATATAGGAAGTCCTAATTGATGCAAATAAAACGCACATACTTATTACTTTTAGGGTTGATGTTATTATCATCCTTTGCTGTTGTGCAACACACTAAAGTTGCTTCGACTGAAATAACTTTAATTTCTACACAAACTGAATTTGAAGTCGGCCAACCTATTGTACTAAGATTTTCAACGTCAGGTGATGTACCATTTGATTTATATTGTTCTAATAGTTATGGTTCTACGATTATTTCTTCAAGCTTAAAAAACAACACCTTAGAATTTGTTATTCCTGAAAATATCACTAAAAAAATTGGTGCTATAAACTGGACTTTGCTAGATGACAACAAATCACTTTCAGGAAAACTACATATTTTACCAAAACCAGAAGTAGCCACAATGGAAACTTATATTGGTCCACCAAGTATTGAAGCAGGCGGAAAAGATTATACCACATTGGTTGTTATTCCAACGGATTCTTTAGACAATCCTGTGCCAACAAATACTTTGGTTGATGCCAAATTTCAGTTTTTAGATTCAGAGGAAGGTTTTAATATTTTCACTAAAAACTTAATTGCTTATAGAAATATATATTCTAAAAGACCAAGTGGAAGAATGTTGGTGTCTTCAGAAAGTATTGGTATCAATTCTAAAGAATATACTATAAACGTTATGCCATCAATACCAACAGATTTTAAAATTTCTGCAACACGACCACATGATTATGCAGACGGAAATCAGGTCACAACGTTTTGGACCACCATTATAAAAGACGAATATAACAATGTAGTTAGTGATGGTACTTTTGTAACCTTTTTTATTAAAAACAGTAAAGGCCATATGCTTAAAACAACAGGAACCACGATTGATGGTATTGCAAATTCTAAAATTATTCATCCAGATTTTGCAGATAAATGGAGCGTTAAAGCTTACGTAGATGGTATGTCTGAGAGTAATAGCATTTCCATTAGCTACAAACAAGTGATTAAAGATTTTGACGTTGAATTCTCTGAGCATAATCGACGCATAGAAATAGGTCCTTTACAAAGTTTTATGGAACAAATGATACCAGATGGTTTACATATTAAATTAAAGATTTACCAAAATAATACGCTTATTAATACGTTAACTAAAACCTCGTTTAATGGTTATACCAGTTTTAAACTAAAACCCGCTATTTATCAAAATGGCGACTATAATTTTAGTATTGAAACTGCTGGCTTATCCAAAGAGTTTAAATCAATTAAGCTATGGTAAGTATTAACAAAAACATATTACGTACCATATTATTAGCCACATATATTATGATTGTAGCCTTAATTATTTCTGGTGTTAGCGCACTATTTAGTTATTTAAATACAGGAGCCGACCGAAGCACAATGCTACATACCGAAATAAAAAAGGTAGACCAATATGCCCCAAAAATAGATTGGGAACCTTTACAAAATGAAGGCAGACCCATGGACGACCAAACCTTAAATGCTATTCAGCATGATTATTTAGATGCTTGGTACGTAAAACAAATTGCCTACAAGAGTAATAAAACAGCCGGAATTAAAGATTACTATACAGACAGTGCTAGAAAAAATTTATTTGCCTTTATAGATTTAAATAAAGCACAAGATATTAGTATTGAAGCCACAACCTTAAGCCACAATCCTACACTAGAATATTTTAGTCAAGACGGACAATTGGCCGTAGTTACAGACCGTAATGTTATAGAATACAAACGTGTTTTTAAAGCTAAAGAACTCATCTTAGAAACGACAGAAACGTCTACTTACCAAATGGTATTTTTATTAGAAGATGGCTTTTGGCGCATTAGACATTTAGTTAAAGATAGTGCAGATATTTATAACAGTGAACCTCAACAAATAAATGTTGACAGCCTAAATATTAAAGGAATTAACTACTATCCACAAGCCAATCCTTGGAATATGTTTGGTGATGAATTCTCTACTGATACTATTGCAAAAGACTTTAAAATTATTAAAGATGCTGGTTTAAATTCGGTACGTCTTTTTGTGCAATATGAAGACTTTGGAAAAGAACATATTGATGCCAAAAAAATTGAAAAATTAAAACAAACCTTAGATTTAGCAGAGTCTAATAACTTGAAGGTTGTTTTAACATTATTTGATTTCTTTGGTGATTATTCTATAATGAATTGGACGCTAAATCAACGTCACGCAGAAGCGGTTGTTAATGCTGTAAAAGACCACAATGCTTTATTGGCTTGGGATATTAAAAATGAGCCTAATTTAGATTTTGAGTCTCGAGGAAAAGACAATGTTATTGCCTGGTTAGATAATATGATTGATTTGGTAAAGTCAACAGACAGCATTCATCCCGTAACCATTGGTTGGTCTAATACACAAAGTGCTTCCATATTAAAAGACAAGGTTGATTTTGTGTCGTTTCATTATTATGAAGATTTAGAAAATTTAGATGCTGCAGTAGCAGCTCTGAAAACCGAAATACCAGACAAACCTCTCGTGTTACAAGAATTTGGATTATCTTCTTATTCTGGCTTCTGGAAACCTTTTGGTTCCTCTGATGAAGACCAAGCCAACTATCACAAAAAAATCCAAGAACAAATTGCAGCTAATAACTTACAATTTATGTCTTGGACTTTATATGATTTTACAGATGTACCAACAGATGTAGTAGGTAGTCGTCCTTGGCGTCGTAATACTCAAAAACGTTTTGGGTTTATAGATAAAAATGGGGCAAAAAAGGCTGCTTTTAAATATATTTCTAATTAATGCTTTAAAATTATATAGAACACAGCGAAGAATCTAAGTTCATGTCCTAACTCAATCTTTAAGATTCTTCGGGTCTGCATTCTTATAAATTAGAACTTAGGGGTTTCTAATTAGTTGTAGGCTTCTACTTTTTGGGGCAAAAAAGGTGATTCAATTATTTAACTAAACAGTAGTGTAGGTTCAATCTGAGTAGGCAGATTACTACTGTTTAGCTTTTATTTATACTGACCAAACAGCGGGTTTAATAGATTTTTTATCCATAATTTTATAAAAATGTTCTATGTACATATTTGCAATTTCTGACATTGGATAAGCCGTCGCTGCTTTAAAGTTAGTTTCTGCTAAATCTAATCTATACTCTTCATTTGTAACAATAGCCTCTATTGCATTTGCTAAACTTTCTGTATTAGTAGGCTCAAAGAACTCTCCTTTATAGCCTTCGTCTTTTACGAGTAACGCTAAATCCCCTAGGTCTGGCATAACTACTGCTTTACCGTAACTTCCTGCTTGATGTAATACACCTGAGCTTCCCGTTGTAGATGTGTAAGGAAATATAACAACTGCACTTTCTTTGAAGATTTTTGGAACTACCTCCTCTTCTACATAACCCGTAAAACGTATCTGTGAAACATGTTTATAATCTTCCTTTACTCTAGCCAAATAACCAGGTACATTTGGGTTATCTGTTCCTGCGATTACAATTTCTAAGTCTAGCCCTGTTCTTTCTCTAACTAATTCTACAGCTTCAATCATACCCTCTACCTTTTTATAGGTGCCAAACTTCCCAAAAGTCATTATTTGTAATGGACCTTTTGGCAACGTATAATCTGGTTCTGCCGGAATCTCAAACGTACCGTGAGGAATTAACTCAACATTTGGCGCATAATATTTATACTCTAAAGAATGAACGTATTTTTGAATTGTAACAGCAACTATATCCGCTTGTAAAATAAGCTTAGTTAAAATAGTTCCTATTACACCGTAGATTTTTTGCATTAGCTTATTCGAGGTAAATCCTGCGCTTTCTAAATCAACTTCCTCTAAAATATTGTGCAACAAGACGATGTTAGGAATATTCTTTAATTTGCAAACCAATGGTAACATTAAACCTAATGCTGCCGCAATTTTCTTATCTCCGAATTTCATAAATTGTAAATTGAATAATACAGCATCTGGTTTAGTATTATTAATAGCCTTTGTTACTGAAAACAAATTTTTGTAGCTATTAAAAGACCAGCACTCTTTTATGGTAATTTTACAACCAGCTTCTGTGAATGTAATGTCCTTTTTACCTTCTGTTTTGTCTGTTAGCAGAACTAGTTCAGTTATATTTTCATTTTGTCTAAATTGTTTAACTAAATGGTATGCATACTCGTTCAATGTTACTTTACTTGGAGGGAATGCAGTTACTATTGCTAGTTTCATGATAATGGATTTTATAAATGTTTTAATTAATTACACTACAAATTTGGCATTTAAAATCACTGTTTTTTGAAAGTTTCGATAGGTTAACTTTTACTGTAGACGAATGGAATAAATCTTAAGACAAAGGTTTTTCAGTTTTAGTATTATTGCTAAAAATCAATTAAAATCCGGATCTACCAACACCTAATTATTTTGATCTGGATAGTAAGAATACTGATCTACTGAATTGAAGAATAAGCTAGAACATCTTCAAAATACAATCTATGTAACATATGTATTAATAGGGTGCGAACAAAAAACTCAAAAACTCAATTGCACATAATAAATTGCAATTGAGTTTTTGGGTGTTACTAATAAAACAGAGACCTACAATAGGTAAACTATTTTGAATCATTATATTTTTCTATTATACAGAAGCCGTTGCTATTCCTGTAGATTTTTTTTCGATAATAGTACTAAAAGTATGCAAATATAATTCTGCAATCTGAGACATAGGATGAGCTGTAGCGGCTTTATAATTTGTTTTTGCAAGTTCTAATCTATAAGCATCATTAGTAACAATTGCTTCGATAGCCTTTGCTAAACTCTCAACGCTTGTGGGTTCAAAAAATTCGCCTCTATAACCTTCATCTTGTACCAATAAAGCTAAGTCTCCTAAATCTGGCATTACCACTGCTTTTCCGTAACTTCCAGCTTGGTGTAAAACTCCTGAGCTACCTGTTGTAGATTTATAAGGAAAAACGACAACTGCACTCTCATTAAATAAAATTGGCACTTCGTATTCTTCAACATAACCTGTAAAACGTACTTGTGGTACATGTTTATAATCTTCTTTAACTTTTGACAAATAACCTGGAACATTTGGGTTGTCTGTACCAGCAACAACAACTTCTAAATTTAATCCTGTTGATGCACGCACTAACTCAACAGCTTCAATCATTCCTTCTACTTTTTTGTAGGTTCCAAATTTTCCAAAAGTCATTACTTGCAATGGACCTTCTGGTAATTTATAATCTGGTTCAGCAGGAATTTCGAAAGTACCATGTGGAATCAATTTTACATTATTGGCACCATATTTATCTTGTAATATATTCACATATTTCTGCATAGTAACCGCTACTGTATCAGCTTGAAGAATTAGTTTAGTTAACGATGTACCTATAAATCCATAAATTTTTTGCATTAATTTATTGGATGTAAAACCAGCACTGCCTAAATCAACTTCTTCAAGTATATTGTGTAGTAATACTATATTAGGAATTTTTTTCAACTTGCATACTAAAGGTAACATTAATCCTAAAGCAGCGGCAATTTTTTTATCGCCAAATTTCATAAATTGTAGGTTAAACAAAACTGAATCTGGCTTAGTTTGGTTAATCGCTTTAGTTACTGAAAAAATATTCTTATAACTATTAAAAGACCAGCACTCCTTTACTGTTATCTTACAACCAGATTCGTTAAACTCAATATCCTTTGCGCCTTCTGTTTTATCGGTTAACAATATAAGTTCTGTTACTTTTTCATTTTTTCTAAATTGCTTGACTAAATGATATGCATATTCATTTAAAGTAACTTTACTAGGCGGATATGCCGTTACGATTACTAATTTCATAATTTCTGTGGTTTTAGTATTGGGACAAGTTTTTAATTTTTATTTGATCGTATTTAAAAAAGGCTAATTGAATTGTTAACAACAATAGCATAGCTATTATTTGCATATGTACTACTTGTTCTAAACTCTCGTGATAGAAAATTACCAAACCCATTTGAAGCATGCCAAATACTCCAGAAATAACAACTGGAATATATTTGTCTAAAGACAGGTAGTAGTAAGCGAAAATATTAGAAATGGCAAACATTGAGGTTGCTATTGCATATTTCCATAGTAATGGTGCCATAGCTATATAACTCTCTCCAAATAGTAATGTGATTATGGTTTCTGGGAAAATTAAACAACCTATTATAATTGTAATTGATATAGCGGCTATATACCCAATGTACTTAAAAAGAGTTGATGCAGTTTCTTTGCCCTCTTTTTTAAGTTGAACCACTGTAGGCAATAGCAACATTACAAACATCCAAGCTATGAAGTATACTATTCTACCTATTAAGGCCAAAGAGGCATATAAACCAGCTTCGTATGACTCAAAGTAATGTTTAACTAAAAGTATATCACTATTATTTATAATAATTTGAGTTAACTCATAAAAAGCAGTTATCACAAAAAAGCTTTTAATTTCTTTTGAATGCGTTTTACTTAATACTAAAGCTTTCTTTGAAATTAGCTTTGGAAACTTAAACGGAAATAATCCAAATACAAATGAAGCTAGTATACCAACAGCAATAACAACAGATGATTGTATATTAAAAATTAAAATTAGTCCTAAAGTAATTATTAAACGGCTTAACATTTCACTTTGATAAGTAATAGATAAAGACTTAAAAGACTTTTTTCCTTGAAAAACTCCTCGATTTACACTCATTAAGAAATATAGAGGAACACCAAAACCAAAAACAACAAACATATTAGATGATGATGTGTTAAACACGCTTTGCAGTTGGTCTGCAAAAACGATTATCAATAATCCCATTATTACACTAACCGCAAGCGAATTTTTATAAATTTTAGAAACAAAGCTCTCGAAAACCTCATTTTCAAAAAGCACAGAGAATTTAGCAGTTACAAGTTGAAATGTCATTGCAGCAAAACTTAGTACCAATAAAAATGTAATTAATACGGCGGCATCTGCAAATTGAGCTGGCCCTAAAACACGACCTAGAATTAAATTGTATAAATAGTTCCCACCATTTACGGCTAACACACTCAGCATAAAAAGTTGCTCTGGTGTAATTTTTCTAGATTTTAAAATTGCTAATATTTGCATGATTCTATAATAATGTATTTGTATAATTTATAATACAAATATCTAATTTGAAACAGTGGAGGGAGATTAAATTTCGTTCAGATACGCTTTGCATAAGACGAATGTACTATTAGTGTCGTTTTATTAATTGTTATAAATTAATAGTCCATTTTACTAGCATTTAACACCATTTTCTCAGTGTAACAAAGTAATTTTAACGCACTTAAGCAGGCAAATATAGCATTTAATCGGTAAAAAATTAAGGTTTATCATAGTTTTCTTTCAAAAATAGTTTACATTTACGCCTTTAAACGACTGAAAAAGAGTTTGTTTAACTAAAAAACAACCCCAAAAACCTACTATTATGATTAAAATACTTGCCATTGATGATCAACAATTAATATTGTTATCATTAGAAAAACACTTAGGCGATTTAGGATTTGAAATACAATGTGCTCAATCTGGCGAAGAAGGACTCGCCTTGTTTGACAGTTTTAATCCAGATATTGTAATTGTAGATATTAATATGGACGGCATGTCTGGGTTAGAGGTCGTAAAGAATATTAGAAACGAAAAGCAATCTGATACTAAAATCTTAGTACTTTCTGGAAACACTAATGAAGATACTGTTATTGATGGTTTTGACTTAGGTATAGATGACTACATGAAAAAACCCGTATCACTGAATGAGGTAACTGTGAGAATTAATAGACTTTTTGGTATTAAAACCAATAAAGCACAAAATAAAACTACTAAAGATCAAATACTACAAGAGCGTTGTGTTGGTGTTGTTATACCTTGCTACAATGAAGAAGACAGACTTTCTAGTAAAGAATTTCTCAATTTTATTGATAGTAATTTAGGTTACCAATTATGTTTTGTAAATGACGGTAGTACCGATAAAACATTAGAGGTTTTAAATTCATTGAAAAAAGGAAGAGAAAACAATATTCTTGTATACGATTGTGAAAAAAATGGTGGTAAAGCTGAAGCTGTAAGACAAGGTGTATTGCACTTAGCTGAAGATCCTCAATTAGATTATATTGGATATTTAGATGCGGACTTATCAACCGATTTTAGAGATTTTGATGATTTAGTAAAAACTATTGAAGATTCAGACTTTAAAATTGTAAGTGGTTCTAGAATGAGCAGAATGGGTGCAGATATCACTAAAGAATCTGCACGTAAAATTATAAGTAAAACTATAAACCTTATTATCCGTACTATATTAGGTATGCCTTTTAACGATACCCAATGTGGCGCAAAAATTATGGATAAAGACATAGTTAATCTTATGTTTAAAGATAAGTTTATTACACGATGGATTTTTGATGTCGAAATCTTTATAAGAATGCGAAAACATTATGGCAAGAATAAAGCAATTTCATACATCTGCGAACAACCACTAAAACGATGGATACATGCAGATGGTTCTAAATTGTCTATGAAAGATTCTGTAAAAATTGTAGGGCAACTTGGTCAAATTGCAATACACTATAGATAGAAATATTTAATAATTAAGAGCCCTAAACTCTATATAAAGTACCAATGGGCTTTTTGTGTAGATGAATGGTTAGTTACTACAGATTAATAAAATAACACTTAAAGCTAACTTGCACTTGTAATTAATTAAATATATTATGTCACGTAAAAAATTATTATTCTTAATATCCTTATTTATCATACAGTGGATTTTTGCTCAAGATATGAAAGAAGGATTCACGTATTTAGAGACTGGAAAATATGCACAAGCAGAAACTTTCTTTAATGATATTCTTAATGATTTTCCAGATAACAAAACGGCACGCTTATGTTACGGACGTGCTATAGGGCTTAACGGAAAAGCTGCCGAAGCAAATACATTGTTTACAGATTTACTCGCTGATTATCCTGATGATTTTGAAGTAAAATTAAATTATGGTGAGTCTCTATTATGGAATAGTAATTTTACAGACGCTAAAGTCTACTATAATAGCTTGGTAACTGAAGACCCTCAAAGTTTCGCAGCGCTTCTTGGTTTTGCCAATACGCTTTCTAATTTAAAGGAATACGAAGATGCATTAGCTATGGTTAATAAAGCTTTAGAGGTATCACCAGGAAATCCTAACGCTATGGTTTCTAAAAAATATATTTATTTAGGCTACGCATACCAAAACCAACAAGCACAAAATTATGACAAAGCTGAAGCATTATTAACCAAAAACTTAGAGCTTTACGGTGATGATAAGGATACGCTATTAAACTTAGCTAATCTCTATTTAATTTGGAACAAACTAGACAGTGCAAAAACTATGTATAATAGGTTAGCAGAGCAACCAGAACATAAAATTATTGCTCTCAACGGATTGGCTTTAGTAGAACACTTAAACGGAAAAGAAAAAAAAGCTTTAAGTATAAGTACAGAAGCCTTTAATAGTATAAATAAAACAACAGATAAAAACATTGCTAAGCAAACAACAGAACGCTATGCACAAGCACTAATCTGGAACAAAAAATTTAAAACTGCCACAAACTTAATTAACACTTTAATTACTGACAACCCAAATGAAAATTGGGTTTTGGCATTACGCGCTACTTTAAATATATACAAGAGTAATTTTAAAAAGAGTTTAACCGATTACAATCAAATATTAGTAAACGATAGCACCTCCTTTGATGGAAACCTCGGAAAAGCAAACGTATTAAAGGCTTTAGGTTATACAGACGAAGCTTATACTTCTGCTGAAAACACTTTAAAATTTTACGATCAACAAAAAGATGCTACCAATTTTATTAATCAATTAAACAATAGCTTTGCACCCACTTTAGAGTCTAAAGCATCGCATACCTTTGATAACGGAGACAACAAAGCCTTTGCCTTTAATAACAATGTTATATTTCCATTATCTACAAAATTTGCAATATTAGGAAACTATAACTACCGAACAACAAACAATACAATAACTAATAATAGTGCAACCTCAAATAACCTATCTTTAGGGTTATCTTACAAATTTATACCTAGTATTACTTTTAAAGGTACTGCAGGTATGACATCAGCACAAGCAGAAACTATTGATTATACACAACTCTTAACAGATCTTTCATTTAATATTAAATCCTTTAAACTTCAAACATTAGATATTGGTTATAAAAGGCAAATCGAAAGTTTTAATGCCGATTTATTAGATAGAGAATTAGTTCAAAACAATTATTACGCAAATTATAATTTAGGTACAAACTTCAATTTAGGTTGGTTTACACAATTAATGCATACCTCCCAAAATGATGGTAATAGTAGAAATCTATTATTTACTTCATTATATTATAACCTATTACCAAAACCATCTGTAAAGGTTGGTTTTAACTACCAATATATTACGTTTAAAGACCAAGTACCAACGGTTTATTTTAGCCCAGAAAAGTTCAATGCCTACGAAATATTTGTAAACCTTATAAAAGATGAAGCTGCAGCAAAACCAAAAGAATGGTTTTATAATTTAACAGGTGCGTTTGGTTACCAATACATTGAAGACGATCCTAAAATAACAGCTTATAGAATACAAGGTGCGTTTGGGTATAGATTCTCTGAGCGCAGTTTATTAAATGTTTATGGAACACGCAGTAATATAGCATCAGCAACAGCTGTTGGTTTTACATTTACTGAAATTGGGTTGCGTTTTAAGTGGCAATTCTTGAAGAAAGCGGTTTTTAATAGATAAACAAAAAATTGTAACCTAGCTTAGGTATATAGGTAACTAATCTGCATAAAAACCCATTAGATTATCTAACTTCTTAATTACAGACATTCATTTAATGCCACAACTATATATTAAATCAACTGAGTTGTTATTCTATTCACTTGGTCTTCCGTTAAAATAGGATCAAAATATTTGATGTAATTATTCAATTCTTTCAATAATTTTACACTGACATATTTAAAATTCTCTGCTGGTCTATGGTTAATCATCACTATTAGATTTCGTATAGGAATTTTTTGTTCTCCCCAATGATGTTCATTTAAAATTATGCTTTCTGAAACATGTATATAAAGCGCAAAATTTGACCTTTCAATTTGCTCTATTGGTGATCTTAAATTACGGGAATTAACTGAGGATTTACTCCAGTTTTTAGTTTCTATAATAAAAATACCAGCCTTTGTAATTAAGAGATGATCAATCTGAATAGATTTAATTCTTTGATTATATTTTTTAAAATAAATTGGATCAGAAAAGTTTAAATTAAAATCATTAATTAAAACATAATCATCTGATAACTTCTTTATTTCTTTAACCACTAAATTTTCTCCTATTGCCCCTGAAATTAGATTCTTTGAATTCTCAACAACCTCACGTGTATACTCTAACTTTTCAATTTTAGCCTTTGCTCTTTGTTCAATGAGTTGCTGCCTTTTATTTTCATATCTATTTATAAAAACTCCATCAATTTCAATCTTTCTTGAGATGTCTTTTACAATTGCTCTGATATGCTCTGCTTTACTTTTTATTAAGCGTTTAGATCTATATTTAAGAGGGTAGAGCCTTACATTTAAAAATAGTTTTTTTAGAACATTTTTGCTTTTATCATTTTGAATTAGAGCAATTTTCTTCAGTAAATCAGAAATCTTATTATCCTTATTTTCTGTTTCTAAATTGATTATTTCAGCTCTATTCTGAATTCTTTGTTCATTATCAAAACACTTTTCAGAATATTCTTTATCCAGTTTAATCTTAATATCATTATAAATATTTTCTCTTTCATAATTGTAATTTTTTATAAAGTCCTTTATCTGCCCTATAGAATTAAATCTTGTTATTCCTTTATCCTCTAATTCAGTTTTTAGAGAATTTAATGATTCTATGGTTCCATATATTCTCGCCATTTAAAGGGTTTAAAACATTTCTAATTAAAACTTACGCACATCGTCATCGATAACATATTATTGAAATATAAAATTAAGTATTTATCTTCTTAAAAAGAAGCTAAACATCTCATAAAGATAGCATTAAAACCCAAACTAACATAAAAAAGAAAAGGCAAAAGCTTTCGCTTTTGCCTTTTCTTATAGCTATTAATTAAGGGTTATTTTATGATAAGTTTTATTGGTGTAAAATTGTATTGATTACTAACAATTTTACAGAAGTAAAGACCAGAGCTCAAGTTTTCTCTGTTAATTTCTATGCTATTACTTCCTGGTATTGTTGTATATATTGTGCTATATACTTGCTTGCCTAGTTGGTTGTACATTTCAAATCGTACAGTTTCACTTTGATTTACTGAGAAGTTAATTGTAGCTTTTGAACTCATAGGATTAGGAAAAACAGTTAAGGTTTCTAAATCCTTAGTATAATCATTAATAGATAATGACGATGGCGCTGTAAATCTTAGATCGTTAATATTTAACGATTTTGAAGTCATTGTTCCATTTTCTGCTACCATAGTAAATACTATAGTCACTACATCATTTAATTCAGCAGTATCAAAAGAATTATTTTCTAAGTCTTCTATTTGTATAGTAAAATCTTGTATTTCGTTTGTTAAAGCCACATTAGTTTTAAACTGTTCTGCCCAGTTTTCTATACTTTCTTTTACAAAAGTAATTTCTAAATTACCTGTTCCTTGTGCGCTAAATTGAAAACTTGCGAAATCTGATACATCTACAGCTTGAAATCTAGGCGTTAAAGCTCTATAAGCTGCAACGTAAGAATCTGTAGTTGCATTTAAAGTTACATTTCTTTCTATCGGAAAATCTTCTTCTGCAAACGTATTTGTGTTTGTAGACACTTCGTAAAGACTTACATTAGTACCAGATTGAGAATCATCAACTCCCCAAGGACCATCAGACATAAATAAGTCATCTGGTGTTGCAACACCATCACCAATTCTAAATCCTATATCAAATAAATTACCTGTTTCTACTCTAAGATTTGTAATGTAATTTCCGTTTAAGTTAATTGTAGAATTAAGATTTTGAAATGCTTCCGTTTCTGTTGTTCTATAACCTGCATCTAGCGTAATACTTTGTGTACCATTAGTATTTACAATCTGTAAATCTAATCCACCATCTGAGTAACCTCCACTTTTTACAAATACTGTTGGTGGTGTAGAAAGTTCATAAGATGAAATTGGCTTTTCTACTTCTAATAAGTTTAACAGTTCTTGTCCTAACAAATACAAATCATCAATAGAATTAGACCATATTTGAAAGTTATAAAACGTTACGTTAGCTTCATACTGATCTAAATTCCAGTGGCTTTCTATCGCAAAATTAGCATCACTGTTTACCACTTTCGCAGATAAACTTAAGACAAACTCAAAAGTTCCATCTTCGTTCTTTATAATAGATTTTATAAATTGTTGTTCGTTAATATCCATTGTAGAAACATTAACTAACTCTCCACCCAATAGACGATCACAGATATATTTAGTATGCTCGTAAACACCATTTTCCGTTTTTAATGCTAATACAGAAGCAATAGGACTATTGTCTTTTATGTAATCTATTGCATAAATTTCTGTTGCATTGGTAATGCCTATTAAGTCTGAAGGTGAAGCCTCAACCGCTTCATCTTCATTAATAGTAGTTAATGGTATAAAATCTTCTAATGTAAAGTTTGAATTCGCATTTTTAGTTGCATAGCTAGGTCTTTTTACCGCTCTTGGTGCTGTTGTAGGATCAAACTTATAACCAGTTTTTGCTCTCTTAAAATTACGTGCGTTAATTTGCTCTGCTAACCTGTTATTACTTTCTAAACCTCCATTATTAGAACTTGATGTTGGTGCTGCAATTACTTCACAAGACCCAAAACCAGAACAAGAAGGATCTTCACAATCTATAAGTCCATCACCATCATCATCAATTCCATTATCACAAATTTCTTGTAATACTGGTGCTGTTGGGCAACGTGCACCGTCATTACTTGCGCTCGATGGTCCAAAAGCAAATAAGTTAGATTCAATATCTGCTACTGTTTGTATAGTTTGTACTGCTTGAATCACATATATAGTACCTGTTTGGTTTGCAGAAATGTAAAAACGACCTTCATTATCAAAATAAACGGCTCCATAGGTGTAGCTTAAACCCGATAAAATTGGCACTTCTCCTAGGGCAGATACTTGTCCGTTTGTAGGATTAATACGGTATAAAATATTTGAACTCTTAGCTACTGCATATATCTGACCATCTACTGCATTAAATGCCCAATCATGAATACTTATATTTTGAGACAAAGTCCCAGTCGCCTCGAATTGTGTATAATTTTCAGACTCTGGATTTAGGTTTATTTTATAAAAAGTTGTTCCTCCACCTTTTAAATAATAAATACCATCTGCACTGACATCACCCACATAACGACCACTATCTGGTAACTCATCTATATAGTAAGTGGTGGTTGTAAAATCTGTTCCTATTTTTACAATAGATTTTGCTGGTGTACTTAAAGAGCCCCAAATAAAACCATCTGCAGGATTATATGCTGTGGCATTAATACTACCTGGCGTTACATCAGCCGCTACTTGGTAAGAATTTCCTGAGGCTAAATCAATAGCATACACATCGTTGTACTGAAATAAGTAGGCATTATAATCGCAATTAAAAGGATTATTCTGAGCTTGAGCTCCAATACTCATTATTGTAAAAACAATAATTATGAATTGATTTTTGATTTGGGTAAAGTAATTCATGTTTATTTTAAATTTAATTTCGAAACAAATATATCTGAATATCAGACTGTAAGCTGATATTTTCGGTTAAATATGCAAAAAACACCCTTGATTAACGGCTAAGTATCGACGAATGGTATTAATATGTAAGATTTTTATTTTAACGTAAAAAAAAAGGCAAAAGATTTCTCTTTTGCCTCACACTATAGATGATAATTAAGGGTTAGGAAGTAATCAATTTTAGGGATAAAATTTAATGATTACTACGATTATTAATAGTTCTCTACAGTTTAACAAAAATGTTTGTAAAATAATATTTGCCATTTTCATCATGAGTTGATGAAATTCCAATATTTGTAACATTTGGATTTTCTATATTTTGTCTGTGACCATCGCTATCTAACCAAGCATCTACAACAGATTGTGCATTGTAAAAGCCGAACCCTACATTTTCTAACACCTTTTTTGCGTCAACAGCATCAATCAGGTTCTGAGATCTTAAAAAGAAAAAGTCATGACTAACAGTGCCTTCATCTATCATATAGTAATTATGAGAAATAGCTTCTTTTGATGCCTCATTTAAAAGCTCTAATGGCTGTAGGTTTAACATAGCTCTATGAATATTTATAAATTCTAAAATTTCATAATCTATAGGTTCGTATACTACGTTAAAATTGTCTGAATTATAGGCTTCAGAAATGGAATAATCTTCTTCTACTGAACAAGAAAAAAGTAGTAGATTAAATACTAATACAGTAAATGTGAGGAATAAATTTTTCATGATTTTGTTGTTTATTACATGACAAAAATATTGGGAATAACACTCCGTTTTTGGATATTTCGATTAAATCAAACCAAAGTATAGACGAACGGTAACCATATAAGGTTAAGCAGATTAGCTGTGTTTTTATAACAAAAAAAAGGGCAAAAGATTTCTCTTTTGCCCATAAGCCTAACCAATAAACCTATATCATTATTATGTAATTATAGTACAAAGATAATAGTACTAATTAGTTGTATTTTTTTATTTCGTTCGATGCCACTTTTGGCTCGACGAAAAGATATTACGTATCGACTAATGAATTTAAACAATTACAAAATGAAGTCAAATAGCGTTGCGGAATGTTTGCTTATGTTTTAACCTAAAGATTAGAGCAAGTTAAGACGCTTCATTAACTCTGGTCTATTGGAACGACTTACAGGAATTACATCTTTCTTAATTAACACACTATTGTCCTCAATATCAATTATCTTATCTACATTAATAATATAAGAACGGTGGATTTTTAAGAATAAATCATTTGGAAGCTTCTCTTCGATTTTTTTTAATGTAGAGTGAACAGTATAGTTTTTATCCTCTGTTTTCACCTGAATATAATCACCTTTTGCTTCAACTAAATAAATACTTGGAATATCTATTTTAATTAATCGTCTATCAATATTTACATATAGATCATTACCAGAGCTCGTTTCTACTTGCCCTGACTGCTTACTTTTAGACTCAACTGGTTTAGGCTTGATCGCTTCTGCCTTATCAATAGCTTTTTTAAACCGTTCTGGAGAAATCGGTTTCACTAAATAATCTACAATACAATCATAACCAAAAGCCTGGATAGCAAAATTTGGATCTGATGTCGTAAGAATAATTTTAGGTGGATTTTTAATAGTATCTATGAAATCGAAACCAGTAAAATCTGGCATGTGTATATCTAGAAATATTAAATCAATTTCATTAGAGTTTAAATATTTTATGGCTTGCATTGCGTTGGGAAAATCCTCTAACACTTTCAAGCTAGGTATATTTGTACATAATTGGCCAATAATAGCTCTTGCTGTGGCTTCATCATCTATAATAATGCAATTCATAAAATAACTTTATAAGGTCTCTAAAAAATCTGTCATGGTTTGCAGAATAGATTCAAACTCTATTCTTCCTTCAGTTTTGCCGTCTATGAGACTATTCTCGTAATCTACAGCAACATCATAACTTTTCTCAAGGCCTAAAATACTAATTTTATGTTTAAGTTTATGAACGTTCTCAGCAGTAAGTTTGTAGTTTTCAGCTTCGAAGTTTTTAAAATATACATTTTTCTCCTCTGGAAACTCAAGTTTTATTATGTTAATTAACTTTTGCTCAAAGGCTTTATCTCCTCCGGACATGCTGGTAATATAAGAAAGATTAGGCTGTTCCATTAGGCTGTTCCATTAGGCTGTTTTTTTAATGTGAAATAAAAGGTTGTACCTTGATTAAGTTTTGATGTTAACCAAATTTCTCCTCCGTACAAATCTACTATTTTTTTAACTATAGCTAAGCCTATGCCTGTGGATTCTCCATTGTTTTCTAACTTCTCAAAAGTTTTAAAGATCTTATCAAAATAGGCCTCGTCAATACCCATTCCATTATCTTCAATTGAAAATTCCCAGAAATTATTTTTCTCTTTAAAGGAAATATTAATTTTACCTTCTTCTTTATCATTATAAGCAATAGCGTTACCAATAAGGTTCTGAAACAACTGTTGTAATCTATACTTATCACCTCTTATTGTTGGTAATTTTGCTTTATTGATACTGATATTTTGAGGTATCCTTAAGATACTTACAATATTATTAACAAGGTTATTTAAATCTACGTCATATATTTCAATTTGATTTTTACCGATAGTAGAATACTCTAAAATACCATTAATTAAGGCATCCATTTTTTCTACATTAGTCCTAATAAGGTCTAAAGTTTTTTCTCCATTAGCATCAAAAGCTTCTTTATAATCTTCTTTTAGCCACGCTGTTAATGTATCTATACTTCTAAGAGGCGACTTTAAGTCGTGAGACACCATGTGCGCGTAATCACTCAATTCTTGATTTTGATAGGCAAGTTCATTTAATAAAGACTCTCGCTGTTTATTCATTTCAATAATCTCCTTGGTTTGATTATCAATAAAATCAACTAAATCTGTACTTTTTAATTCTACAGCATCTGCCTTATCTTCTTCATTGAGATTATAAAATTTTAGAGTATTTATAACATCTTTTAACTTATCTATTAACTCTTGCTGCTCCTTTGCTTCTTGTTGCAATTTTCTATTAGCAGTATATAATTCATCTGAGCTGATTGCCATAGCTCTTTGAATCATTGCAGATTGCTCATCAAAATTATTATAGGAACTGTCTACAGCGTCAAGAAATGTTGATAATTCTCCATTTGACTTTAATTCTTCACTTAAGTATTTACGCAACTGGCGACTAAGTAATGAATTCATTATTCACTGATTAACGTTATGGTCATTGTTTGGTTGTGTAATTGACATGCCATTTCTCCGTGGAATGGCGCAATCTCTCCATAGGAATAAAAACCACTCACAGCAGTTCCTTCTCCTAAAATTTCTATAACCTCGTCAATTTCTTCTTCTACACGTTGGTCTAAAACCAATTTTCGACCAATACAACTTACTAACATGGCTAATTCTGGTTTATTTTTCCTAAACTCTAATGCCTGCGTTGCGGCACGTTCTGATGCATTAGCAATATTGTCAACGTTTGTCATCATCAATTGAACTTTTGAATTTTGCTTAATATCACCAGCCAATATAACGGCATTTTCTTCTTCATTAATGTTGAGAATAGACCTTACTATAGATTGCTCTTCATCTTCAGATTTTACATTTAACGGGTATAATAATGCCGCTCCTGGCAAATCTTTAGCTTTATCTCCTAAGTAAGTTTTGTATAAGTCTAATGCTGGTAAACCGTCTAACTCATAAAGTGTATTGCCTTTAGACTTCGTTACGATTCGCTCAGGTCCAAAAGGTGTCCAACCACCATGAATTGAAAAGGTAATTTCTAATGAGTCACCGTAAAAACCAATTGCAACAATTTCTCCTTCCTTTGGATTTTCATTATATGATGCTAGTGTTTTTTCAAATCGCGTATCATCACCACATAGACCACCTGTAATTAGAAGGTTTCCACTATTTATAGTACTCATGCCTTGTGTAAGTTGACTACCATTTATAAAACTACCTTCTGATACTACAAAAACATATTTTAAACCCTCTTCTGGAAACTGTTTTATAAGATCATTTCCTGTTTTGTAACTATCTAAATCTCGATTTAAAACATTACTAGTTTTTATAACAAACTGACTCCTTTCAAACTCCATAGCAGTTATAGTTATGCTATTTTCATTTACAGTTCTCGATGAAATTTCCGCACATGCTGAACCAAATACAATATGACCATCTGGAAATATCGTTCTAATTTCATCATAAACAGAAGTATCTTCTAAAAGTAATCGATTTCCAAAAACGACAACTAAAGGCTCTTTTAGTTCTTGATTTTCGCCAATATAAGTCCAATCTTTATTGTTCTGTTTTACAAGCTGTACTATTTTCATGTTTATTTTTTAAGTGTGAAATAAAATGTAGTTCCTACATTTACTTGGCTTTCTAACCAGATTTGACCTTCGTGTAAATCAACAATTTTTTTAACTATTGACAATCCTATTCCTGTAGAATCTTTACTTTTATTTAGAGCATGGAAAATTTTAAAAATCTTATCATGAAATTGCTTATCTATACCAATTCCATTATCTTCTATTGAGAATTTGTAGTGGCTTTTTAAATCTTCTACGTCTATAGTTATTAATCCTTTTTCTTTATCAATAAACTTAACTGCATTGCTTATTAAATTTTGAAACAATTGCTGTAATTTAGTAGGATCTCCCTGTATTGTAGGTAATGGATTTAATGAATTTATTGCTATATGTTCTGGAATGTAAAGAATAGTTGTAAGGTCAGTTAACATTTGATCTAAATTAACATCTGCTTTATCATTACTATCCGTACCAACACTAGAATAATCTAAAACATCTGAAATTAATTGCTCCATCTTCTCTAAAGTCGATTCAATAAGTTCAAAATTCTTTAAACTCATCTCATCTAACTTACCTTTATTATCTTCTTTTAGCCAACTAACTAAGGCATCTATACTTCGTAGAGGCGATTTTAAATCGTGTGAAACAATATGTGCATATTCTTGTAATTCATTATTACTTCGCTCTAATTTAGATAATAGACTTTCTTTCTGTATTTGCAGGCTTTTTAAATCTGTTATATCTAAATAAACACCTATTGATCCAACTATATTACCATTTAAATCATAGTTAGGTGCACCACTAATTAAACAGTATCTAATATCATTTTCTTTTGTTTTTACTTTAACTTCGTAAGAATTTGATATCCCTTTTATCCTTTTTTCATTTTCCGCTTTAATTATATCTAAACCGCCTTCAACAGGAAATAACATCTGATCACTTTTACCTAATAATTCTTCTTCGGAGTAACCAGACATCTCTATAAAACTCTGGTTAACCATTAATATTTCGTCTTCAAGGTTCACTTCAATTAACCCTAAATGCATGTTGGCAATTATGCTGTAATATTTTTCTTTTTGGATTTCTAGTGATTTTCTATAAGTTCTATTTAAGGTTACATCTTTAAAGGTCCATAAATAGCCCTTATTAAAACCACCTTCTTGTATGGGTATATAATTTCGCTCTAAAATTTTACCGTCTAACATTTCTAATTCGTCACCTAGTACAGTTTCTTTAGCTGCATCAATAGATCGCATTCTCTCAATGAAGTCCTCGGGATTTTTAAATAAAACTTTGTTCTTCTCTGAGGAATATGTACAATCTAAGCCATACAAATCAGACGGATTTGATTTAATATTAAAAAGTTCGCAAAATTTATTATTGGTAAGTACTATTTTTCTGTTTTCGTCTTCTAAGACAACACCACTATCAAGGTTTAATATAAGCGTAGATAACCTATTTTCTGATGCTTTTAACTTTTCTTCTGAAGCTTTTTCGGCTGTAATATCTCTTACTATTCCTTGCGCTGCAATGGGTTTTTGGTGCCTATCAAAAATAATACTTCCATTTACATGCACCCATTTTACTTCTTTTGACTTGGTATAAACTCTAGTTTCGTAATCTTTAAAAAAGCCTTTTTCAGTTAGTTGGGCAAAACAATCTATTGCATATTGAAAATCTTCTTTATAGATGAGGCTCGCGACTTTTATTTCCTCATTATCAATATCATATCCAAATAATTTTGTTGCGGCTTCATTAAATTTTAAAATATTGCCATTAAAATCCATAACTACGTAAGCATCAATGATATTTTCAAAGACACCTTGTAATTCTGATGATTTTTCATCTAATAAGTTTTCGAGTTTTTGAGATGTGAAGTAGAGCTCCCTAGATTTTTCTTCAAGGATTCTTTCAGCTGCTTTTCGAGCTTCTTTTTCTCTTTTGAGAGCACGGTTTAATATCTCAACGCTTTGGTCCATTAATTTTTATTAATCACAAACCTCACTTTTGTTCCGTCTTCTTTTATTTTTTCTAATTCTATTGTGGCCGTAGAATTAAAATGTTCAAATGTTTTATTCATTAATCCAAGTCCAAAATGATGCATTGCTCTGCTAGAAGTATAATCTAAAACTAAATGATTCTCTGCTTTTTCTATAACTTCAAAAGTTGGCAATTCAGCATCTGGATAAATTTTTCTAACCTCAACATGTATATGATTTTCTATAGAAGATATCATTTCAATTGGATCTTTATATGTTGCTAAAAGTCCTGGATAACTCTTTTCAATAACGCTGAAAAAATGTTCTGCATAGACTAATAATAAATTATCAATTGAAATACCTGTGTTTTCACTTAAACGCTGTAATAATTGTAGCATTTCAGAAAAACTATAAGTACCTACCGAAGTATAAACACCATCAGAATCTAAATCTGAGCTTGAAATGATTCTATCTACCATTTCTAATCCAAACTTATCTTCAACGAGTTCTAAAAACTCTGTAAAAACGATTCCTTTCATTTCTAAGTGGTTATTAATTGATTTATGCTCCAATATGATAATAATTTTTCAATTTTGGAAACATATTCTTCATATTTTAAGGGCTTTAACACATATCCTGCTACACCAACCTTATAACATTCTAATAAATCACGCTGATTATTAGATGTTGTGAGAATAATTGTTGGTATATACATTAGCCTATCATCAGATTTTAAAATTTTCAAAAATTCTATTCCATTAATTTTTGGCATGTTTAAATCTAATAAAATAATATCTGGAAGATTATCTTTTTGCTCTAATATTTTAAGTGCATCTTCTCCGTTATTCGCTTCCGTAATTTTGTGATTTAATTGAAGTGATGTTACAGCTCTATTTAGCTTCATTACTTCAATCATATCATCTTCTATCAATAAAATATTAAGGGTTTTCATTAATTACTGTGTTTTATATTCGGCTAAATTACTGCATTAAACATCATCTATATTTAACATTCGCTTAGTCGTAAATAAGTGTCGGCAGATGGCAAATAAGTGTCGACGAACGGTAATTAGTCCTAAAGCAAATTTATGCTGCTATTTTCACTTGACTGTTAATAAGGTTAGTTGTTTTTAGCGTAGATAGCTGAGCTTCCATTTTTATCTTACTAAATTCTTGAAGAAATTCTAAAGAATAATTTTTTAGAGTATTTTCTTCTAAGTACATTTCAAACTCTGAAATAAATTCTAACTGTCTAAGACTTTTATTTAATAAAACGAACGTATTGTCTACAGCGTTTGTTGACTGATTTTCAGATCTTAAATACTCAGAAGATTTTGGTTTTTCAATTTTTAAAGTCTCTTTACTTGAAGAATTCAAGAAGCTTTTAAAGTTATTTCTGAAATAGAAATAAACGCATAAATGTCCTAATAATAATGTTCCATAAATTAGTAAAGTTGTCATAGTCTTGAGGTATATTAATTAATTATACGACAAAACTAAATGTTATATTAAGCGAAAAAATCATTTTTCGGTAAGTCAACTTTTTGAATAGACGAATGGAGGCTAAGCTTCTTTGAACAAAATCAATAGTCTTTAAAATTAATGCTTAAATATGTTCTCTCAATCTCTTAGGTAAACCTTTAACTACCAATTCATAAGAATGATCTATCAGTTCTGTAATTAGTGTTGGAGATAGCTCACCGGTAAGCACGTAAACACTATTCCAAAGCTTCTTATGCATATGATAACCTGGCTTAACACTATCGAATTCTGCTCTTAGTTCTTGCGCGTAATCTGGATCGCATTTTAAGTTTATAAATGCTTCACCGTTTTCCCATCGCTTTAGAGATGCGAGGGCAAACATTTTATTACATACTTTGAAAACAAGGGTATCATTATCAAATGGAAAATGTTCGGTAACCCCTTTTTTATTTAAACAATAATTTCTGTAGTCTTCTATATTCATTATAAGAGCCTTTCCATTACCTTCTCTGGATGTTGTAATTCAGTATAGCCAAACTGCTTATACAAATTGTGTGCATCTGCGGTCTTTAGCATCCATACTTTGCATAGACTTAACTTTGATTCTTCATTTATCGTCTTCATTAACTGCTTCGCGTATCCCTTTCCTCGATGTTCAGGTAAAATAAACACATCCATGATATAAGCAAACACAGCATAGTCTGTTGCTACTCTTGCAAAGCCAATTTGTTTATTATCTATATAAACGCCAAAACACAGACAGTGCTCAATAGTTGTTTTTACGTCTTCTATGGTTCTCCCTTTTGCCCAATAACTATGTGTTAAAAAGCCATGAATAACATCTAACTGTAATCGATCTTTAAGAGTTGATATTTCTATCATTTCTCAATTTTCTTTATTTCTTTAGCTTCAATTTTTAGCGCAGAATAATCTAACTTCCATCCTATGGTTTCTACCAAATTCTCTATAAGATGAATCGCTTCTAAAGCTTCTTGTTTGGCTATGTTATACAAACCACTTTCTGGAATTTTATCCATAATATGGGTTTTTGCTTTGGTATGAAGATCAGTTAAGTCTGACGCTTCAAACCTATTGAACATACCATCTTGCTTATCGTAATAATTAATATTACTTTCTATTGACAGTACTTCTGGTTGTGGAAAATGTGTTAAACTAACAGTTTTATTTTTTGGGTTTGAAACCATTTGTACTTTACCTAAATCAAAACCAACATGCGCTTTAGCATTTATAACAACCAGTGCCTTTTTGCGACTAGAAATTAATTTTAGAAATTTTTCTTTTACGTCTTCATAATGGTAAATTTCTGCAAAATCGCCTTCTACAGTTATAAATTTACAAACGCGTTTTATTTTATCTAAAATAAGAATTGACTGCTCGCTAGCTACCTTCTTAGTTTTCCATTGTTTATATACAGTAACGATACCTAAAGTAACAAGAATACTAATGATGATGATAAAAAAAGTTTCCATTTAAATTATTTTATTCTACTTATATAATGTGACCCTCAGTGCGTTTTATAGTCACATATCAGTTTCAATCAATCTAATACTTTATACAGTATAGGTTTACTTGGGCTTGCATCATTCTCAAAAGGTGCGATCTGTAGATTTAGTATATAGTTACCATCATCTATTTTGTTAGACACATATATAAACTCGGTTATTGTAGCATCTAAACGCAGTTTTCCGCTGGTGTTCCAAAACGCATTATGGGCTAATAGCTCGCCTCCATCTTGCTCTTTATCTACACTTGGTAAATCTATAAGTAAATGTTTTACACCTTTAGATTTAAGATATTCCGCAGCTTCGACTTTTAAATAGGTTGGATTGGTGTTAGAGTACTGACGCGATAATTTATCGCGTGTATTTGGCATCGTTCTTATTACAACCGCTTCTCGTTTTTTATTACCTAATGCAAATTGCAATTGCTTTTTAGAAATCACATAGTCATCTCCTAATTTTTCTGGCGCAACCGTTATCACTTCTGCTAGAAAGAAAAACTGAGTTAAATGTTTATTTATAGAATAGACTTTTTCTGTTATGTGGCCAACTGTTTCTGTATGCGTGCCATGAGAATGTGGATTAAAGTTAATGGTATTAAAATTGACCACAGCACCTTTTTCTACACTAATAGTATCGCCATCTATAACTTCGGGCTCAATCTTAGGTGGTCCAATATACCATGCGTTTACATTAGAAACATCTCCTTTTAGTGGTATGGATATATCTAAAGGTTGCGATAAATCTATTTTTAATTTTCTTGAATTGTATTGTATGGTTGTTAACACGTTTAGTTGATTTTAAATAATTCTGATGCAATACCATCACTTAAAAATTGTCCTTTTTTTGTGACTCGAATATGTGCATCATCAATATACAATAATTGTTGATTTATAAAAATTTCAGACTGCTCAATTAAATAATCTTTGTAGTCTAAACCAAAGTCATTTTCTACTTTTTGTATTGAAACGCCCCAAATAGTCCTTAAACCTGTCATTATATACTCGTTATATTGGTCGGTTTGGGTTAAGGTTTCAATTTCTATTGGAAGTACATTTAATTCTAATGCTCTTATATATTTTGAATTGTTTCTCACATTCCAACCACGTTGCGTGCCATTAAAAGAATGTGCCGAAGGACCAATACCTAAATAAGATTTCCCTTGCCAATATGCTGTATTGTTTTTACTAAAAAATCCATCTTTACCAAAGTTAGACAACTCATAATGTACAAAACCTGAAGCCTCTAACTTATCTTTTAAAATATGAAATTGTTCGTGTGCTTGCTCATCATTTACATCTTCTATAACACCTTTTTCTATAAAAGAGGCTAAAGCCGTTTTAGGCTCAACGGTTAGCGCATAACTCGAAATATGAGGCACACCAAAACTCAATGCCATTTCTATATTTTGTAACCATTGTGCATTTGACGCACCAGGAATGCCATAAATTAAGTCTAAAGAAATATTGTTAAAATACTTTGTAGCTTCTTCTAAACAGGCTTTTGCTTCGGTTGCATTGTGTGCGCGATTCATCAGTTTTAAATCGGCTTCAAAAAAAGATTGAATACCAATGGATAAACGATTGATTTTACTTTTAGATAATTTAATGATTCTATCTACAGTTAAATCATCCGGATTTGCTTCTAGTGTAATTTCTGGATTTTCTGAAACTTGATAGTTGTTATAAACCGAATCAATTAAAAATTGCAACTCCTCATTGGTTAATAATGAAGGGGTTCCGCCTCCAAAATAAATGGTTTCAACGGTTGTGTTTTTAAACTCGGTTTTTCTAAGTTCTATTTCTTTAGATAAAGCATTTATGAGTTCATCTTTTTTCTTCAATGATGTTGAAAAATGAAAATCGCAATAATGACATGCTTGTTTGCAAAATGGTATGTGAATGTAGATGCCTGCCATTTAGTTTTATTCTTCAAACAAATTATACAAGGTAGCAATTCTTAAATCGCAATACTGTTTTAAAAATTGATAATAAAGCATATCAAATTGGCTTCCATAAATTGCTCGTCTGGTTTCCCAAGATTCGTATTCAGGGAACTTTAGATTAAATTGTTCTTCTACAAAATTATCCCAAAGTTTCTCTGTGTTTTTAAATGCTGAAATAAATGTAGAATCTGATTCATTAACTTGCAACAACGCTATTACTAAGGAATCTTTAATTTTTTGAGATTGATACCAGTCTTCATGTGCTATATCATTTAATTCCACTTGCCCTTGACTGTAGGACAAGAGTGATAAGCTAAAAACTAATAATATAATTATGTATTTCATTTAGTAGTATAGATTTTTGCGTTCGCAGAAATGACAAATCAGTTTACTTTTTTACGCGTCCTTCATTCTGCTTAACAAAAGATGCCCAACCTGAATAACTTTTACCAACTTCTACTCTACCTTGATTATAAAAATGACAAACCGCAGCAGCCAAACCATCCATAGAATCTAGATTTTTTGGTATGGTTTTTAGTCCTAACATGCTTTGTAACATTTTAGCCACTTGCTCTTTACTGGCATTTCCGTTTCCGGTAATTGCCATTTTAATTTTTTTAGGAGCATATTCCGTAATTGGTACTTCGCGAGATAAACCTGCTGCCATAGCAACACCTTGTGCTCGTCCCAACTTAAGCATACTTTGTACGTTTTTCCCAAAGAATGGTGCTTCAATTGCTATTTCATCTGGATGATACGTATCAATTAATTCTACTGTACGTTCAAAAATGAGTTTCAGCTTTAGATAATGATCGTCATATTTTTTAAGCATAAGCTCATTGAGCTGCAAAAATTCCATTTTTTTGCCCACCACTTTTATGAGTCCAAAACCCATAATTGTTGTACCAGGATCAATGCCTAAAATTATTTTTTCTTCGCTCATGTATTCTATTGCTTAGTCGCAAAATTGACAACCACTAAGTGACACTGCCAACCCAAAGGTAAGGTTAAAAACACTACCATTAAAAGCACCAAGACCATTTAAAGCAGGATCATAAACATCTAATGACGTTACACCATAGATATAAGCAATATCTGTAAAAAGTGAAACCTTTTCGTTTATCGCATAATGAATTTCTAGACCGCCAAGTAGATTTAAAAATGTCTGTTTATTTTCTTTTAAAGTCCCTAAAGGCTTTGCAAATGTAATTCCTGGTCCTGCATGCAAAACGGTTCGTAATCTTGATGGTAAAAACCCAATAAAGTTTGAAGGATCATATACAAATTGTGCATTAATTCTTGAATAATTTAATTTAAATTCCGGAGTGTCTTTATGATTTTTAAAACGATTAAAACCATAGTCTAACTTTACACCATATGCCGATTTAAACATATGCTGAACACCTAAATTTACTGTCGGAAAATTTACAGACTGCGCATAAGATCCAGTTACAAAACCATCTGTTGTTGGGTAATTAATACCTACAGCAAAAAGTGCTTTCCACTTTGCCGTATCTCTTAACTGTGCCTCACTACTAAAGGTTATAATTACAAGCGTAAAAAAGAAAAGGTATTGTTTAAAATTGTATTGCATCTCTAAGTTTTTGATTTTATTTGCAGTATGAATGTTACAATGCATTACAAAACTAAACAATTCTTCTTTGTACTTATTAAATTGAGCATTGTAGTTGGTGCATTTTATTTTATTTATTCTAAAATTACTGATAATGAGAATTTAAAATTTGTTGATTTTCTCTCATTTTTAAACAAAAGCAGTGTTTTTTCGATAAAAAACATACTTTTTTTAATCATTTTAAGCACTTTTAATTGGTTTTTCGAAATTTTAAAATGGCAACATTTAGTTAAAACAATAAATTCTATTTCCTTTAATTCTGCTTTTGTTCAAAGTTTTTCAGCGCTTACAACATCATTAATAACACCTAACCGAATTGGCGATTATGGCGCTAAAGCTATGTACTACCTAAAACCCTTAAAAACTAAAATTATACTACTAAATCTCATTGGTAATTTGTCCCAAATGTTTATCACGATGATAGCTGGCTCTATTGGCTTTTTGCTTTTCACTAATCGCTATAATATTGACCTTAATTATTTTAAAATCGCTAAAATCGCTCTAGTCTTTATAATCGTGATTTTGTTTACCTTTTTAGGTATAAAGCAAAAACGTTTTAAAATAAAAGGATTTTCAATGGCTACCATAGTAGCATTTACCAAATCAATTGCTATAAAAACGAAGAGCATAACTTTATTATTGTCTCTATTTCGTTATGCGATTTTCTCATTTCAGTTTTTCGTTTTATTACGAATTTTCGGAGTAGATATCATCTATACAGACGCTATGATTGTTATCTCTTGTTTCTATTTATTATCTTCAATCATCCCAACAATAGCCCTTTTTGATGTTATTGTTAAAGGTAGTATTGCCGTTTATTTGTTTAGTTACCTTGGCATTGATGAATTGACCATTTTATCAATAACCACCTTAATGTGGTTTCTCAATTTTGTATTCCCAAGTCTTATTGGGAGTTATTTTGTGCTTAATTTTAAACTTCCAAAACCTGTTACACAATGCTAACTTTACTTTTTATTGTAATTACTATTTGTTACTTACTAGTTATTGGTGTTCTTATTTTAGGATTTGACAAGGTGGATGAATTTAAGCTTCAAGATTTACCAGCTAAAACAAGATTTTCTGTTATTATTCCCTTTAGAAATGAAGCCAAAAACCTAGAAGTATTATTAAAATCTTTAAATCAATTAAATTACTCACGCTCCTATTTTGAGGTTATTTTAGTTAACGATCAATCTGAAGACAATTCAGTAGAAATTATTGAGAAAATGATGTCTAAAAAACCATTTTTGGATTTAAATCTTCAAATTATAGATAATCAAAGAAGTTCTAATGCACCAAAAAAAGATGCAATTACCTCAGGCATTGCCATAGCTAAAAACGAATGGATTTTAACTACAGATGCCGACTGTATTCTACCAAAATATTGGTTAGATAGTTTTGATGAATACATTCAACTTAACCAACCAAAATGTATTGTTGCGCCAGTAATCTATAAGGGAGAAACCTCATTTTTTAATCGCTTTCAGACCTTAGATTTTTTAAGCTTACAAGGCGTAACTATTGGTAGTTTTGGGATCCGTAAACCAATGTTATGTAATGGCGCAAACTTTGCGTATCTGAAAGCAGAATTTAAAAATCTTAATGGTTTTGAGGGTAATGACAGTATAGCCAGTGGAGATGATGTTTTTCTCCTCGAAAAATTAGTAAAAAGCAATAAAAAGAAAGTCCAATATTTAAAATGTAAGAAAGCTATAGTTACTACTCGTCCTGCAGAAAACTTCAAAATATTAATAAACCAACGTATTCGATGGGCTGCTAAAACGAGTCATTTAAAGCAATGGACACCCAAACTCATTGGTTCAATTGTTATTCTCAGCAATTTAATATGTTTAGCTTTTTTACCTACTGCTTTGTTTGGGCTTATACCAATAAATGTAGCCCTTGCCTTATTTGTAATTAAGTTTAGTATTGACTTTTTGTTAGTATTTAAAACAGCTCGATTCTTTAAACAAGAAACTCTTTTACTTTCTTATATTATTTCTAGCCTACTTTATCCTGTCTTTAATATTGGTGTTTTCATCCTATCATTCTTTAAATCATACCGTTGGAAAGGTAGAACATCGAAAAAATAACGTCACATAAAATATTTCATATAGTTTTACCGTAACCAAATCTTATTACGCATGAAGACTTTATACTTATTTATACTATTGTGTTTTACTTTTCAATTTAACTACAGCCAAGACAACTACACAATTAAAGGCGAATCATTGGAGTTAAACACCGAAATTGAAGGTAAAATAGGATTACTCTGGACGAGCAAAAATGGTAATTTTAGGTACTTTGTAAAGAAGAATAATTCTATTACAGAACTAAAAAACACCAAAGGTGATGACAAAAATTATCGTGCAGAATACAAAACAACTTTAAGTAAGCTTACCAATGGTAAAACTACAGAATCTCTAAATTTTAGACTTTACGACATTAAGTCTTATGTAGATTCTTATAATGTCTCTGAAGACAAATCTTATAATGCAACTGTGAAAAAAGCTAAAATGGCTTTTAGATTAGGTGTATTTGGTGGCTTAACAAATAGTCCTTTTGTTGAAAATTCTGAAAACGCGATGGGTTTTCTCTTAGGTGGAGAATTAGAATTTTTTGAAGCTGATTCATTACCAAGGCATTCTGGCTTTTTACAAGCACGCCAAGTATTTGAAACCGATGAATTTGATTACAGCACCACTGAATTTTCTTTAGGTTATCGCTATAGAATAATTAATAAGTCAAACTATTCTATTTATGGTCAGGTAAAACTAGTCACAGTAAATATTTTTGATTCTACTCTTAAAGATGCTGATAATAATGACGTTGACAATAGTGCAACCTCATTTGATGCGCCTTTTATTTTTGGAATTGGTTCTGATATTAAAGTTGGAAAAAATGGCTATATTACTCTAGCTTACGGTGAATTATTTGGTATATTCATAAAAAATCAAGGTAACTTTTCTACCGATTTTTCATTAGGATATAAGTTTAATTTATAATGAATGTCTTTACGCAATTTTAAAACTTCTAATCCAATTTTTAATCGTTATTTCTGGGATGACAGAAAATCTACGACCAAAAAAATGACCGTTTTTGGTATTTTTTTTAAATCTATTTTCGGAATTTTAATTATTGCTGGTATCACAACTTATTTATGGAAACTAAATGAAACTGGTGTTTCTATGCAATGGTATACTTTAGGAGGTATGCTAGCAGCTGCAATTATCAGTGTACTCATTTCCGTAAGACAACATTGGTCGCCTTTTTTGGTGCCGCTTTATGTTGTAGCTAAAGGTTGTTTTCTTGGCGGTTTTTCTGCATACGCACATCGTCATTACCCTGAATTGCCTTACCAAGCCATTGGTGTTACTATAGTTACCTTCTTTGTAATGTTACTCTTATATCAGCTTAGAATTATAGTTGTTACTAAAAAACTAAAAAGTGTAGTAATTACTGCAACTGTAAGCATCATGGTGGTGTATTTAGTGTCTTGGATCCTCAGTTTTTTTAGCATCAAGAATTATATTTGGGGAACATCTTGGTTTGCAATTGCTTTTAATATATTGGCCGCCATCGTTGCCTCGTTTGCATTACTATTAGACTTTGATTACATAGAACGTTATAAAAACAAAGCACCAAAATATAAGGAATGGATTGCAACTTGGGGACTTTTAGCAACTTTAATATGGTTGTATATTGAAGTGTTACGACTAATGCAAAAATTCGCTATCCGATTTTAAGAACAGCTCTCTACATTAATTAATCTGAACAATTACAGGTAACTCAAAGGCCGTTGTAACTTGTTGACCTCTTTTTATCGCAGGATATATTTTTGGAATACTTTCTAAGCTTTGACGTAAAAGGCTGTCAATTTCTGGAATTTCAATAACGGTTTCTGGATGAATCTTCATCGATTCAATTACTAAATCGCCTTGTTTATCTATAATAATATTAAGCTTTATAGTATCAAAAACATCATTTGCAACGATAATATTCTGTTCTGCCAAAAACTTATTTACACTTGATATTAAAGTATGCTGAAAACAAACTTTACTTTCTTCCTTTTCGGTTAAAGAGTCACAGCCTTCAAAGGTTGGATAAGTGTCTACTTCATTCCAATTAAACGTTTGTAGTTCCTCCTCAAGTAAATCTTCAGGATAAACTTTCTTCTTTTCAAAGTAATTGCAAGAGGTTGCAAAAAGTAAGATTAAAAGACAAACTATTCGGTTCATTTATAGAATTCTGAAGCCGAAAAGTACGAATATTTTATTTAAAACGTGCTTGATCGCTTCGCTTTTAGAATCAATAACTTAGACAACTATCTTTGCCTAATTAATAAGATCTAAATTAATTTTCCTCTAAGAGTTTTTCGCGTTTCAACTCTTGCAATCGATTTTGAGCATATTCTATAAAATAACTTTTTTTATGCTTAGCTATAAATTGCTCGTAGAGTTTAATTTTACTATCTAAATCTGCATAATACTCATCTTTTGTTCTCAAGATATAAAACTCAACCATAGGATTAGTAGGATCTTCTTTTAAGGACTTCTGAAAAGCTTTTATAGCGTCTTCGTATTTCTTCTGTCTATTTAGCAGTGTTCCGAGCTTCTGATATTCTTTATCAAGTGGCTGATCTTGGATAAACAATGATTTTTTAACGTAATCTTCAGCGTCTTCAAATTGCTTTAAACTTTCATAATATGTGCCAATGACATACATAGCATTGGCATCGTAAGGATTATATTTCAAAGCTTGTTTTCTATGATAAATAGCATCCTCGTAATCGGAATTATGGCTATAAGAAAGACTTAATTTTTCGTGAATAAATTCTGATTTCTCTCCTAATGCTAACAGTTTTTTAAACCAAACTATTGCATGTGTATAAAACTCTTGATGATAGTACGTTTGAGCTTTTAAACTAATAAGTTCTACATTATTTTCATAACTATCAAGGCCTCTGTCCACATAACTATGAACGTCTGTGAAATTTCGCTTTCGCAAATGATGCTTAGCAATTTTAAAGATTGCTTTTTGGTGTGTACCATCTAAGTCGTACGTTTTTATAAATTGCCGCAGCGCTGTTGTATCTTTTTGCTTTTCTAAAACAACTCCTAATTCATAGTAATAATTGGGATTAACACTATCTGATTCTATTAAACTTAAAAACATCACATTAGCAAGATCATACTTTTTAGTTTTAGTTAAAAGTTTAGCGTATTCATACTGAATTAGTAAATTATCATTATTAGCTATGTTTGCTTTCTCGTAATATTTTAAGGCCTCACCATAGTTTCCAATAGCCATGTATGCTTTAGCGATTTCATCATAAACATCATCTAAATTATCTAACGATTTGTAAATCTCAATAGCCTTAGAAAAATTTCCGCTTGCATATAAATGATCGGCTTTGACTTTTTGGTTTTGTGCATGAACACTAAACGTAATAACCAGACTGAATAGAAACCCAAGTAATCTCATACGTAACTTAATTAATCTTTTTTAGTATCATGGATTTGAAAAACAATTGGTAAAGAATAGCGCACATCAACCGAATTGCCATCTTGTTTTCCTGGCTTAAATTGAGGCAGTAACTTCAAAACTCTTACGGTTTCTTCTTCTAATTTTGGATGTGGACCTTTAGCTACTATGTGATCAACCTCTCCATTTCTACCGATAGTAAAGTAGGTGTATATACGCTTTTTACCACCAGATAAACCCAAAGAATCTGCTATTTGCATATTAAAATTCTGTCCAACATGTTTATTGATGGCTGCTGCAAAACAGCTTTTCTTGTCTTCTTCTAAAGCTATAGCATCACAATCTGGATGCATTGGAGCGATTTCTACCTCACTAAAAGGAATATCTACAGAGCCATCTTTTAAGCTTCTTTCAATCAATTTTTCTTCACGCTTTCTTAAAATTTCTAGATATAAACTATCCATGTTACGATCTAAATTTTGCTCTAATTCTGAGATCTGTTTATTTAGTTGCGTTACAACCGGATTGTTTTCATCTGAGCTTTGTAAAATTCGGTCTCTCTTGGCAACAAGCTCTTTATAGGTTTTGGTTTCTTGAGTGATTTTATCATTGCCTTCCACTTGAAAAACAATAGGTATTGAAAAAGGTACTATAACCGCTTTCCCTTTTTGTTTGCCAGGAATAAACTGTGGCAACGTTGCAATAACACGTTTTGCCTCTACTTCTAATGCTTTACTTGGCCCTCTTGCTTTTATATCCTTTACAATACCATCTTTACCTATTTTAAACTGTACAAAAATGCGCTTTTTACCAGCCGTTAAACTATCTCCAATACTTGTATTAAATTTTTTAGCTATGTGCTTATTTACAAACATATTCATACAGTTTTTTCTATCTGAATTGCTTTCTAAATCTTTACAATCTACTGTCGTTGGTGTTTCATCTACGACTGAAAAAGGCACTTCCATTTCTTCTATTTCTTCCTTATGTGCTATAGGACTTTGGTAATCTTCAATTATAAATGTTGACTGACCATCAGTCATTACTATTTTTTCATAATCTCCTTTTTCTAATTGTTTTAATAAGTCATCTAAAAGCTTTTTTTCCTTTGATGTGTGATTACCTATTTCTTCTACAAATAGTCTTAAAATACCATCATCGGCATTAGCTACCCAACGTTCTTTCGCTTCTTTTGTGTTTTTGAAAGCCTTATAGTCATTATAGGTTTCAAATTTTGACATTCTCATAAGGTCAGTGGTCTCAATGTCCTTTTGCGTTAAGGTGCCTTTATTTGATTTACTTTTTAATATTCCATCAGCTATATATTCCAAATAAGCCTTCAACTTTAAGAATTCAGTTCTTGAACTTAAATATTTCATTTTGTCATAACTACCAAATCCTGCATAATCTGAAATTTCAAAAAATGTTGAGCCTTTTTTCTCCATGGCTACATATTCATCATAATACTTTTTAATTAATTCTGCATCAGTTAATTCTTGAACCTGCTCTTGATTTATTGAGTTAGTTTTCTGTGCTCTAACTTCTGTAGAGGTATAAATCAACATTGCAAATACCATAGGAATTAATACGGCATATTTAATTAAATGAAGTTGTTTAGATTTTGATTTTTGTAACATGGTAATTCGTTTTTTGATTAATGATTTGTTGAAAAAAGTATTGGTAAATGAGACATGATGAACGTCTAATACTTGATTGAGCAAACTGGTATAATATTCTGATTTTCCCGTTTGCTTTACAGCTTTGGCATCTGCAATATATTCGTGTAATTCTTTTATTCTATTTTGGTAGATATACAATAAAGGGTTAAACCAAAAAACGATTCTTAGCAACTCAAAAAATAATAAATCTATGGTATGATATTCTTTAATATGTACCAACTCGTGTTGATAAATGGTAGGTTTTTCGGTTTCAGAAATGTGATCACCTAAAAATATGGTATTGAAAAAAGAAAAGGCCGCACTGCTTTTTATTAAGTTTACGATGAGGATGTTGCCATTCCAACGTTTTGGGTTTTTATGCTTTAACCAATATATTTTCGTGAGTTTTATCAGAAAAATAAAAGCGCTAACTACGATACCAGAAACTACAACGATCTGCCAAATTGGTGTCTGAGGTTGCTCTATAACTATGCCTACTTGTTCTGCAATTTGAATATCATAAGATGTTGGTGTTTTTACACCAATAAATACTTCTGGAAGATGTATTACTACATCTTTAGTGGTCATTGTTTTTAATTCTGGAAACTTCAAAAATGGTAAAACCAATGACAAAATTGAGGTTACAATTAAGTAAGCTCTATTGTAATTAAAAAAGGTTTCTCGCTTAAGAAAAGCATCATAAACTAATAAAAACAACGCCTGAAAAGCGACAATTTGTAGAATAGTATGTAGCATAATTAATTGTTTTTATTAATTTCATTTAATAAAGTTTCAATGTCTTTTATGTCTACATCATTCTTTTTCACAAAAAACGAAACCATACTTTGAAAAGAGCCTTGGAAATAATTATCTACTAACTTATTTATAGATTGATTACTATACGATTCCTTAGCCACCAAAGGAAAGTACACATGACCTTTACCTCGTTTTTCATAATCTACAAAACCTTTACTTTCTAATATTCTTACAATTGTAGAGACTGTATTGTAAGCTGGTTTTGGTTCTGGAAGCGTATCAATAATTGTTTTAACATTTGCCATTTGCAACTGCCATAAGGCTTGCATTATTTCCTCTTCTGCCTTTGTTAACTGCTTCATATTTTGATGTTTATTTTTTTCAAATATAACTAAATATTTAGTTCAAACTAATTTTTTAGTTACAAAACTGTAACTTTGGTCTACTTTTTGCGTCTTACTAATGAATATTATTAATACATTTTTATGGAAATTTTTTTGGTACTTGTTGCACTACTTTTAATCATTTTGGGAATCATTGGTAGCTTTTTACCCATTTTACCAGGACCTCTTACTAGTTGGGCTGGCCTATTAGTACTTCACTTTACAGATGGTGTAGAAATGAGTCAGACCTTTTTAATCGCTACATTAGTGTTTGCCATCTTTATATATATACTAGATTATATTATACCTGCCATTGGCACTAAACGTTTTGGAGGAAGCAAAGCAGGAATGATTGGTACAACTCTAGGTTTAATTATAGGTATCTTATCACCTATACCTTTCGGAATTATAATTGGTCCTTTTATTGGCGCACTTATAGGTGAAATGATTCATAGGAACGATATTGATAAAGCATTAAAAGCAGCTTTTGGATCATTTTTAGGATTCATTGCTTCAACATTTATGAAATTTGTTGTTGCAATTATTTACCTAGGTTTTTTTATCGTGAAGTTATCACAACATAATACAGCTTGGTATTAAATAAATAAAAAAACCTAGCTACATAATTGTAACTAGGTTTAATCTTCTTGCTATTAATTCAACAAATACTTAATGAGGGATCAATTAATTCTTGTTGATGCGGTAAATATATGTAAGTGAATTCTTTTTTTGCTGTGGTAAAACCGCAAACTTGTTGTGGTAAAACCGTACTTTCTTTATTTTACAGTAGTTTCAAGCTTATATTTTTCACTAAAAAACACCACAATTACTATAAATAACCTTTTTCTCGAGCTTCTTTTAACAAAGATTCGTCTTTTCCATCCTCTATTCCAAATAATAATTTGAGGTGTTTTTTTCGCTTTTCGATAGCACTTTTTGAAATACTTATGTACTCAGATAGGTTTTTAGTTTTTATACCTTGAGATAATAAATGTAAAATTTTTCTGTTAATATCGTCTACATATATATCACTAGAAATAGTTTGCTTGAGGTAATTACTAACTGTAGAACTGTAATAAGGAGGTGATTTTATGATTTGCTGAAAACCATCAGCTAATTCCATTGAGGTAAGATCGCTTTTAATTAAAAAGCCATCAGGATCTATTTCTTTAATTATATTATGTATTCTAAAAGTTTCATTAAACATCGTTAGAATTACAATTTTTGCTCTTGGCATTAATTCTTTTGCCAATAAAGCTAAATCTTCTCCGGAGGCATATTTTCCGTCTTTAGATCCAGGAAGACTTATATCAAAAAAACAGACATTATATGGATATTTCTTTGAAGCTCTTTCTATCATTGCAACAGCTTCATCACAATTATTTGCAGTTTCTACGTGTAGTTCTTGATCGTCATGCTTTGTAGCCATTAATACATTTTGGTATCCCTCAATAATGATTGGGTGATCGTCTACCATTAAAATGCTGATGTGATTCATAAGTTATTCTGATTGATTTAAATAGGGAATCTTAACGTTAACTGTTGTACCATTACCAGATTGGGAAGACCAATTGATTTCACCACTAAAATCCTCAACTCGAGACTTCATGTTTTTTAATCCGATACCTTTTTTACTTTTAGTAGTATCAAAGCCCTCGCCATCATCAATGATATCTAAGCAAATTAACTCTTTTTCTAGTGAAATACTAATTTTTATGATATTTGCATTGGCATGTTTATAGATGTTCTGCATGCACTCTTGAATAATTCTATAAATATTTATTTTAGTTTTATTTGGCACCAACTCCCAACTTATAGTGTCAGTATAAATGAATTCTTTTTCTATATTATAGGCTTGTGCCTGGGTGTCAATAAGTTCTGAAACTATATCCATAAAACTAGATCCAGATTCAAAATCTACACTAAGATCGTGAGATATCTTTCTAATATCTTGTTCTATAGTTTGAAGCTGACTTATATATTTTGCCCTAGTCATCATCGCTTCTTTTCCTTCGTTAAAATTTATACTATCTAAACTTAGTCTTACGCCAAAAAGTCCTCCTAAAACACCATCGTGTAATTCTTTAGACACTCTAATTTTTTCTTTAGCACGTGCTTCATCAACTTTATCTTGTTGACCAAGCATTAAATTATAAATATCTTCATTTGCCTTTTGCTGAACTTGAATCAGTTTTAATTTTCTGTTTTTGGCACGCTGAGAAATAAATAGATAAGTTAAAACAGCGGTAACAAATAAACCTAAGGATATAAAGATGAGATATACATTTTCTTGTGAAATTTGCTCGTTTTCTGCTTCTAACTGGTCTGTTTCTAGCTCAATCCTTGCGAATTTGTTTCTAACGTTTCGTTCTACTTGCAATAAGCTATCGCTTACCCTTATATACTCATATAGGTAATTTTTCCCTTCCTCACCTTTATCTAATTTAGAAAGAATTTTCATTGACTCTAAATAAATTTCATTAGACTCTGTTTCTTTAGCTAAATCGTACGCCACTTTTGCATAAATTTTGGCCTTTTTAGTGTCGCCAATACCTTTATAAAATTTAGACATGCTAACAGCTGCACCTGTTCTTGTAATTCTATCATTAATACTATCGGTTATTTTATTGGATTGCTCAAAAAGTGCAATTACATTTTCTTCAGTATAAGAACCTGTTAAGTAAGTTGTATAAGCCAAATTCTCTAGTATTAGAGCATAAAAAGAAGGATCCTCTTGTTGTAAGTCTTTACTCTGCAAAACATCGGCAAAAATATTTTTCGCTTCTTCAAAATACCCTTGTTCTCTTTTGACGAATGCAATGTTATTTAAACTATATATGCCATTGTTAAAATCCTCATCCATACGATTTGCCGTAACTAAGGCTTCTTCATGATACTCTAATGATTTATCATAATTTTTTAATGAACCTGCTATGCTTCCTAAATTAGTATTTAAGATCCATTTTTGATCTAGAATATCGTTAGTTTCCTCTACATTATCTAAAGCTTTAATCGCTCTAACCGTATTTTCCTCAGCTCCATAGTAATCTTTACTTTCAAATTGTAATGCTGATAAGCTACCTAAACTATAAGAAAGTTGTTCATTATCATTTAACCCATCAAAAACTTTAACTGCTGTTGAATAATAATAGTAGGCACTATCATTTAACTGCTGTACATGGTATGAATAACCAAGTGCATAATTTGCATTACCAAGAGAAAGAGAATCGTTTAAAGATTTAGATAGTTTAAGAATCCTATGGTTAGTTTGAATGTACGCGTTTGGATCATTGTCAAAATAGAAACTAAGAATATTTCTATTTGTTATTAAAGAAAGAGAATCATCACTAATTTTCTTTGCAAGAGAATTAGCCTTTTTCGCAAAAGTGAACCTACCCTCTTCTGAAATATTTTTGTTTTTAGAATTTCTTATTAATTCAAAAACACTATCTGATAAGGTTTTATTAGCTGTTGTTTGAGCGCTACTATACGTAACGAAAAACAATAATAGTAGAATCATTAAAACACTTAATCTCAATATCCGGATTTTAATATGTCTCTCAAAGTTAAAATAAAATATTTTCTTTTTCTACTAAACTAAAAATAACAAACAAAAAAAGTCCTCATCATAATGATGAGGACTTTTTATTCCATATTATATTTACTAATTAACCATTGTTTGGCTTCTTTAGCTTTGTTTTTACGTGAGCTAATAATTCAATCTTAGTTGGTTGCTTAATTTCATCGTTCTCAGCAGTTGTAGCAACAACACCATCAGATTGCACTCCAGATACAGTTAATAATAAAACAGCAGCTAAAGCAAAAGTAATTTTAAGGGTTTTCATAAGTATTTAATTTAGGGTTAACGTTTATTCAATTTCAAAATTTGTAACGCAAAGCGATACATAGAGGGAAGGGAATGGATTATTAACTGCTCTAGGCAATACCTAAAACTATACTAAATTAAAAACGAGGGAAGTTTTCTAGACAAGTTAATGCCTAACTAGTAAAATGGACTAAACTTTTCCTTTATAAGCGATTTGAGGTCTTAAGAAGGACGACAAAGATAGAAGTATTTTTATAATATCCTAATAAATCATCGATAAACAACGTTTTTATAACGACAAAAAACAAACAACAAACCTGCAAAGCGCTGATTAATAGATGATTAAGTCATGCTTAAAAATTAAGACGAATTGAGATAAATAAGCTAAAAACTATAGAAAATAAAAAAGGACTACAATTTCTTGTAATCCAATTTTCCCTAACGATTAATAGCACTTATAAGACACTCAGATATAAAAGGCGTCACATGTTATAAGTTATAAAAAGTAATCATTCATACAATTTCTATTAAACATTTTGAAAATCAGTGTTTTAAAAATTTAATTTTTTACAATTATTTTTAGAATTAATTCATAACAAGTAACTAGACCCCTTAATTCTACCAAATAATTGTAAAAAATGAATAGAGATAAGAGTTTGTTAAAGATCTAGCAGCGTGAAACTCCAATTTCCTTTAATATACTGCCCATTATTTCCTCTTATAATTCCTACTTGAAAATCTCTCTTGGTTCTAAAAAGATAACCAATGGCTGTAAAATAATGGTCTTGATCGCCATCATCTACCAACTCTTGTGTAAGTTGAATGGTATAGTCATTGTGTAGAACCAAACCTCGTGGTAATTCCACCTTATACATATTACCATCATAAACATCTCTAGTGTTTATTGTAATTCCAGGAGTTGAACTATAAATAGTTCCATCAGACTTAACATTACCTACTGCGATTATTCTTGCCATGATATTCTTGAATTAATTGGTTACACCAGATAAAATTACAACCAAAATATCATAAAAGATATACGTAGAACTACGTATTTTTAGAACTAACTTGTTGATTTTTAGACATATTAACAGAAATAGACTTGCTAAAAAACAAAAAAGCATCCCAATCTTCTTATTCAGAAAGAAAGGAAAGCTTCTCATTGGAATACCAAATTACTTTGGTAAACTACTTCTCAGATTCCTCTGAGAACAACACAACATCGTTATATTGCTTAAAAAAAGCCTCAATTTCTTGAAGCTTTATTTTGCAATTTTAGCGGTCTGGACGGGACTCGAACCCGCGACCTTCGCCGTGACAGGGCGACATTCTAACCAACTGAACTACCAGACCGTTGCTTAATTGCGAGTGCAAATATACACTGCATTTTTAATTTGACAAATAAAAAACTGAAAAAATAAAAATTGATTCTACATTATAATCCCCTTTTAAACTAAAACACTAATAATTAGCACTTTAATAAAAGTCATTTTCCTTTCATATTCTGTATTATATCACAATAAGTGAGCAAATTGAGATAAATCATAATACTAAATTGGTTAGCTAAACGAATTTTTGACGTTCTATCATATATGTAGTAAGTATGTTATCAAAACCTGCATTTATATCGGCTTCTACATACTTTATGCGGTATTGTCCACACTTAATCTTTAAGTCTGTAAAGTATTCTTTTACAGCTTTTTCATAATTTATTTTTACGTTATCTGCGTATAAATTTATATAATCACCTGTTTCTACGTCAATAAAACGCTTTGGCCTATTATCAAAATCAAAGGCTACTTCTTTTTCATTATCATACACATGAAATAATACGACTTCATGCTTATTATGTTTTAAATGCCTTAAGGCTTCAAACAGTTTCTCATCATCCTCGGATGTTTGAAACATATCCGTAAATATAAATATCAACGATCTTCGGTGCATTTTTTCAGCAATCTGATGCAAGTATCTATATGTTTCGGTCGTTTTTGTATCAGGCTTAGACTTTACAGCATCGTCTAATTTATGCATTAACATCTGGTGATGACGTTCACTCCCTTTTTCTGGAGAATAAAAATCATACTTATCACTATATATACTTAAGCCAACTGCATCGCGTTGTTTTTTTAAAATATGCATTAGCGATGCACTCGCTAAGGCTGAAAATGCAATTTTATTAAGGTTTTCAATTGTGGCACCAGCAGATTCCGGATAGTGCATTGAACTACTATTATCTAAAATAATGTGGCAACGCAAATTTGTTTCCTCATCGTAGCGTTTGGTGTATAATCGATCGGTTCTTGCGTATAATTTCCAATCAATATGTTTTGTGCTTTCTCCTGGATTGTAAACCTTATGCTCAGCAAACTCCGCAGAGAATCCATGAAACGGACTTTTATGCATACCAGCAATGAAGCCTTCTACAACTTGCTTTGCCAATAATTCTAGGTTTTTAAAACCTCCTGTTTTGTTGAGTTCTTGTTGTAAATCCATTCGTTACCGAAACTAAAAAAGGTTCACCATATAGGCAAACCTTTTATCATTTCTTTTAGAAACTTATTTTAATTTCAGACTATAATAATGCGTCAATTGCGTCTGAATATGCATTTTTAGGTGCAACACCAACTTGGCGACCAACAACTTCTCCGTTTTGAAAAATTAAAACCGTTGGTATGTTTCTTACACCATATTTTGCTGCAAATTCTTGGTTAGCATCTACATCTACTTTACCAACTACAGCTTTACCATCGTATTCTGTACTGATCTCATCAATGATTGGTCCTACCATACGACATGGTCCACACCAAGCAGCCCAGAAATCAACCATTACTGGCTTCTCACTTTTTAAAACTGTTTCTTCAAAATTTGCATCTGTTATTTCTAATGCCATAATATTTATTTTTTATAATATTCTACTTCGTTTTTTTACCATTGCTCTACCAATGGAACTACAAAATTAGTCAAAATATTTGTCAAACCTTACAATGGCTGTATAGGATTTGACTATACATGTATTTTCTAGGCTTATCAAATTTAAACATACTTTCTAAATTTAATCATAGATGTCAATTAAACAATTAGGAAGCATCTTATGTAATCAACAAGTATAATTCTTTAAATCTACTCGATAGATGATTAATTTTCACAATTTAAACGTAACCATCACATTACTACCTGAAAATGTTCATTTAAGCACTCAAATATTTATATATATTTGTTGCATAAGAAACAAATTGACCACCTACTTATGAAAAACACAATTACTCTAATTTTTATTATTTTCACTTATACTTTTGCATTTTCTCAAAGTGCAAATCTAGACAGAGAATACTTCAATGTATCTTATGTAAAACTCCCTACACATCCTATTTTAGATGATCTCAAAAGAACTTTCTCAACGAATAAAAGAGCAATTGCGTTATCTGGCTTTTCTAGAGTAAATGAAAACGGAACATTAGATATCAACTACCGTTTTAATGGCACAAACGTTGGAGAAGTTGAAATAAAAAAGACCAAACACGAAAAAAAAGACGATGATGGTAACGTTATTTCTACTACCTATTCTTACAAAGTACACGTTACTTACACTTCATCTGCCAGCATTTCTGTTAGTAATTCAGAAAATATTGAAAATGATTATCAAAATGATTTTTCCGAAAAAGATAATTATCAAAGTAAAAAGTTTTCAACCTATAAAGCCGCGCAAAACTATTACAATAACAATCGTAGTAATTTGAGAAACACCCATAATTCTCAACACCAAAAACTTATACTCAATACAATTAATAGTAATTTAAATAATATTTATGGTTATCAAATTATAAATAAAAAAAGTGAACATTTCTGGATTTTAGGCAAAAAGAAACATCCAGAATATGGTAAGCACATGGAAGCTTTTGAATCGATGAAAGCAGCTTTCTCTAAAATGAGATCTGACGAATCTGTAGACAACTTAAAAAACGAATTAGCACCTATTATAGACTACTTTAATAGTTTAGTACCTAAATATACTGGCACCAAAAAGAAAGAGGTAAAAATGAGATATGCCAGTTATTATAACATTGCTAAAATGTATTACTATTTAGACATGCCAGAAGATACCAAACTGTATGCTCAAAAATTAATTGATAATGACTACGATAAATCTGATGGTAAATATTTAATTCGTATAGCAAATGAATTAATAGAACGATTTAATGCCAACCAAACTAATACAAGACACTTTGATGTACTTACTGAAGACTTAAGTAATATAGTGGCAGAACCAATTGTAGAACAACCTGAAAACAGCTCTACATTAAGCTTAGAATTAATTAAAGCCTACATCGTCACTAAAACTAGCGATACCACTCTAGTAGAAATGGACACTAAAGACATTAAGAATATTGCCTATAAAATTAATACGGTAAGATATGCTGATAATGGCACACCAATTGGAACTGAAATAAGAAGCGCCAAAGAATTAAATGAGGTCTTGTTTATCGATGGTACACATTATAAAAATATAAATTTTGAAGAGACAACAGGAAACCAAGATCCTCTCAATACTACACAAGAAAAACTTTGTAAAGTATTAGTTGAGTCTGATAAAATAAATCTATATCTTTTTTATAATGAAGAACCTGTAATTGTATTACCAGATAGTGAAACCGGAACATCTACGTTATCAAAATCTTATATTTTTAGCTTTACCAAGAACCTTGAGAGATTGGCTAAAGGAAACGCCGAATTGATTAAAAAAGTAAATAACAAAGTTTTTAAAAACAATGCCGAAGACTTAATCAAATTCTGCCAAGAATTAGCTTTTACCAAATAGTTCAATTATTATTTTATTACGACAAAGTAATCTAGGCTAAGCATCTATAGATACTTTTCAACTTTAATTAAAACTAATTCAGCTATTTTACTTTTGGGCTCATTTCAGGAGTCGGGTAATGCAATGTATCTTTTTTATTCATGTACAGATGTAAAAAAATGTTGCCAACAGACTTTAAATAAAACAACACTACTATATTAATTGACTATTATATACCATGTTTAGATAAAAATTCTAAAATAAGTTTGGCGATATCTCGAGTCTTTTCCTCTGCAGCAAAATGACCGGCATCTAGCAAGTGTATTTCGGCATCTGGCACATCTCTTAAATAAGCTTCCGCTCCTTTATAATTGAATTTCAAATCCTTTTTCCCCCAAGCAATTAAGATTTTAGGCTGATGGGTTTTCAACATCTTTTGCCATTTTGGGTAACGGATTAAGTTGGTATTATAATCCTGAAACAGCTGCACCTGAATTTCTCTATCTTTCTCAGAACTCAGAAATGCCAAATCGTGTGTCCATGCATCCGGACTTTGTATATTGATATTCGTACTGTCTAAATCAAATAAGTATTGCTTGTTAATTATAGCCTCCTTTCCTGTTAAACTGTATAAGAAATCGTGCTTCACTTGTGAGCTATCGGTTTGTGCGGTTCTAAAAAAAACCTGTCGCTGTGGTGTTAAACCATCTAAATAGGCATTGGCATTCTGTACAATTAAGGCTTCTATGCGTTTGGGATTTTTCATCATCATTCTATAACCTACAGGAGCACCAAAATCTTGCATATACATTACGTACGTGTCAATTTGTAAGGTGTCGATTAATTTTTGGGTATAATCGGCTAATAAATCAAACGTATAGGTCGTTGTGGTCGGATCTAAATGCGTACTATAACCCGAACCCAAATTATCGGGTGCAATCACATAATAATGTGTTGCTAACATTGGAATAAGGTTTCTATATGAATGCGACGAGGACGGATAACCATGTAATAATACGATGGTTGGATTGCTCTTATCGCCTGCCGCTCTATAAAATAATTTTACGCCATCGATGTCTACATTATTATAGGTGGTTGCAGGTGGTAAAAAATAGTGTTTTTCAGTTGTTTTAGTAGTCGTCTCACAACCATAAAAATTTAAACAAACCGTAATAAGTATTAATAAATGTTTCATTCTTAAATTCTATTTCATTTGAGCGTTCATAAAAGATCTAATCTTTTCAATAATTGCATCCCCTTCTTCTTCTAATGCAAAATGGCCTGTATCATATATATTATAATCAATATCTTCTACGTCTTTCTTAAAGGCTTTAGCACCACTTTCAGGAAAAAACGCATCATTTTTGCCCCAAACAATTAGTAATGGCGGTTGGTGATCTCTTAAATATTGTTGCCACTTGGGATACAATTTTACGTTATTCTGATAATCGTAAAACAAATCTAAATTTACAGCATGTGCATTGGGTCTAGACAATCTCAAGTAATCTAAGTTATAAGCATCAGGATCTACAGTCTCAATATCTCTTACACCATGTGTGTATTGCCATTTTAAACCTTCTAAAGAAAAAGCAGATAACAGGGCGTCTTCATTAGCTTTAGTTCTGTCTTTCCAAAGTGCTCTAATACCAGCCCAAGCTTCTCCTAAACCTTCCTCATAAGCATTACCATTTTGATTAATTATAGCCGTAATACGCTCGGGATGGTCAGTCGCTAAACGAAATCCAATTGGCGCGCCATAATCTTGAATCATTATCGCATAAGAATTCACATGTAACTGCTCCAAAAAGGCATCGATTGTTTCAGCTATATGATCAAAAGTATACTTAAAAGTATTAGCATCGGGAAAATCACTATTACCAAAACCAGGATAGTCCGGTGCTATTAAGTGATACGCATCAGAAAGTTGTGCCAATACTTTACGGTATTGATAAGAGGATGCCGGAAAACCATGTAATAACACAATGGTTGGGTTTTTAGGATTACCAGCTTCTCTATAAGCGATAGTGACACCATTAACCTCTAATGATTTGTATTTTACAGGTGCTGTTTTGCTAGTTTCTATTGTTGTTGAACCTTGAGACAAAGAATTCTCTTTTACAACGTCTTGGTCATTACACGAGACAAACAGTAACAATAGACTCCCTATTAATAAGAACTTTTTCATAGTTAAATTTTATTTAATGCATCAAGATTTTGTGACACTTGTAATACAGAAAAGCCATAACCAAAGCAACTGTAGTTATGGCTCTTTACTTATAATTTTTAGTTTTTAGTTTCTTCCAGCCATAACACCACCATCGGTATCCCAAATAGCACCTGTTACCCAAGCGGCTTTATCTGATAATAAAAAGACAATGCTATGCGCAATATCCTCAGACTCTCCAAAACGACCTATAGGATGAAAACCGTTAAAGCCAACTAAAGCTTCTTTAGCTGCTGCTTCACCACCAAAAACGCCATGATAAACTGGTGTGTTTACTAAAGCTGGAGACACCGCATTAACACGAATGTTATCCTCGGCCAACTCCATCGCTAAATGCTGTGTTAGAGAATGTAAACCTGCTTTTTGCATAGAATATGCAGATGACGGCGTCGCTTTTACCGCTTGTTTTGCCCACATGGATCCTACATTAACGATAGATCCACCTTTGGTGGCTTTCATTTTTTTAGCCGCACTTTGGGTTAAGAAGAAAAAACCTCTGTTTAAATCTAAATACGAATTGTAATCTTCCATCGTATGATCTAAGAATGGCTTAGGGCCAAAAATTCCCGATGCGTTTACTAAGTAGTCTAAATTATCTAAGCCATCTATTTCAGCCACTAAAGCATCGACGTCTGTGGTATTAGAAATATTGGCCGTATGTTTTACCAGGTTTGGTGCATCAGCCACTTTTGCTGTATTTCTACCTACAATATGTACAGTTGCTCCTCCTTCTAAAAGTGCATTTGTCGTTGCTGCACCTATTCCACTTGTTCCGCCTATAACTAAGGCAACTTTGTTTTCAAATTCTTTCATTTTATTTTTTTATTTAAGTGTTAAAATTAGACAGACAAGTCTGTCTTTGTTTGTGTAAATTTTTTTAGGTTATTATTTTTTCACATAAATTTTTAGACTCCACAATAGGCCAGTCTTCTTGATGTAGGTGGCTCTCTCCTACTGCACTTTCGTACAGTAAATAAATTTGCCTAGCTAGAGAATTGACTTGCGCGCTTTTAACGGTTTCTAAATTATTCGTAATCAGTTTAGCAATAAGTACTATAAAATCGTTTTTTTGAGATTGAAT